>CAXSEW010000039.1:0-14390 GCA_964236185.1 uncultured Nakamurella sp.
ACGCATCCTCAACCAAGATCAACAAGCGGCGGCTTGACACAGGGCAACTCATTCGCTCCGCTCCTCGCTCGTACCTCGCTGCGATGCTCACTCATTGCCCGCATCCTGCCAGCCCGTCGGTCAACCGGCGTGCGGCCAGTACGACTCGGCCTGCAGCACGACCGCGGCGGCGCCGATCAGGCCGGCGTCACCGCCGAGCAGTGCCGGCACCACCCGCGGGGACGCCGCGTAGCCCAGCCCTGCGTACTTGGCGTAGGCATCGAGGATCGGGTCGAACAGCAGCGGGCCGGCCGCGGCCACGCGACCGCCGACCACCACCACATCCAGGTCGAGCAGGGTCACCGCCCCGGCGACTGCCAGGCCGATTGCCTCACCGGCCCGGCGGAAGGTGGCCAATGCGATCGGCTCGCCGCGGCGGGCGTCGTCCGCCAGCGACGCGGTATCCCGCGCCTCGCTGCCGTGCGCACGCGCCCAGGCGGTGATGTTCGTCCCGCTGGCGATCGCCTCCAGGCAGCCGGTACCACCGTAGACGCAGAGCGGCCCGAACGGATCCACGCTGATGTGACCGATGTGGCCGGCATTTCCGGTGGTGCCGGGCAGCACCCGCCCGTCGACGATGACGCCTCCGCCGACGCCGGTGGAGACCACCATGCCCAGCACGTTCGGCCGGCCGCGGGCGGCGCCCCGCCAGTGCTCGCCGATCGCCACCGCCACCGCGTCGCCGAACATCCGCACGGTCAGGCCGTACCGCTCGTGCAGCCGGTCGCGGAGCGCAAAGGACCGCCAGGCCGGGATGTTGACCGGCGAGACGGTCCCCGCCTCCCGGTCCAGCGGGGCGGCCGTGGCCAGCCCCATGCCGCTCAGCGAAACGGCTTCCGCCGGCTCCAGGCCGACGGCGTGCAACACCGAGTCGATCGCTTCGACGAGGGCCTGGAACAGCGCCTCGGGGTCGGCGCCCTGCGGATTGGGCATCCGGTGCGAAGACACGATCTCACCGAGTTCGGTCACCAACCCGGCGGCGAACTTGGTGCCGCCGATGTCGACCGCCAGCGCGCAACGCCGCAGGTCCAACGGCGGTGGCGGCGGCACCGCATCGAGTTCGGTCATCGTCAGCGGGTCAGGCGAGCGCGTCGGTGAGATCGGCCAGCAGGTCGTCGACGTCCTCGATGCCGACGGACAGCCGGATCAGGTCGTCCGGTACCTCGAGGCTGGATCCGGCCACGCTGGCATGCGTCATCAGGCCCGGGTGCTCGATCAGCGACTCGATGCCGCCGAGCGATTCGGCCAGGGTGAACAGCCGGGTCCGCGAGCAGATCTTGACGGCCTCCTCGCGGCCGCCCGCCACCTGGAAGGACACCATGCCGCCGTACCGGAGCATCTGGCCGGCGGCCACCTCGTGCCCGGGATGGGTGTCCAGGCCCGGGTAGAACACCCGGCTGACCTTGCTGTGCGAGTCCAGCATGTCCGCGACCGCCTCGGCGTTGTCGCAGTGCCGCTCCATCCGCACGGCCAACGTCTTGAGACCGCGCAACGTCAGCCAGGAATCGAACGGACTGGCGATACCGCCCATCGACTTGGTGTGGAAGGCGAACATCTCGCCGAGTTCCTCGTCGGCGGTGATCAACGCCCCGCCGATCACGTCGGAGTGGCCACCGATGTACTTGGTGGTGGAGTGCAGCACCACATCGGCACCGAGCACCAGTGGCTGCTGCAGGTACGGCGAGGCAAAGGTGTTGTCCACCACCAGCTTCGCGTGCGCGTCCTGAGCGATCTCGGCCAGCTCGTAGATGTCGGCGATGCTCAGCAGCGGGTTCGTCGGCGTCTCGCACCAGATCATCTTTGTTTCCGAACGCACGGCCGCGCGGACCGCGTCGACCTCGGCGATCGGCACCGCGGTGTAGGTGAGACCCCATGGCACGCAGATCTTGTCGATCAGCCGGAAGGATCCGCCGTAGGCGTCGTCGGGAATGATCAGGTGGTCGCCCGGGCGCAGCATGGCGCGGATGGCGGTGTCGGCGGCGGCCATGCCGGAGGCGAAGGCGTTGGCGTAGCGGCCGCGTTCCAGGCTGGCCAGCGCCTGCTCCAAGGCGGTACGGGTGGGGTTGCCGGCCCGGGAATAGTCGTAGCCGGCGCGCGTCTCACCGACCACGTCCTGCGCGAAGGTCGACGTCTGGTAGATCGGGACCACCACTGCGCCGGTGGTGGCGTCGGGCTGCTGCCCGACATGGATGGCGCGGGTGGAGAAGCCGTCGTCGGCCGCGGTCGTCATGCGGTCAAGGTTAGTGGGGCGTATTCCCCGGAATAACCGACAGAGTCGTCCAGTTGATGCTGCCGACCGTTCTTCGTCGCCGCCCCCAAGGAGTTCCAGGATGATCGCTCTCACCGGAGCCACCGGACAACTCGGCCGCATCGTCATCGACGACCTGCTGGCGGCCGGCGTACCGGCCGCAGAGATCGTCGCCGTGGTGCGGAACCCGGACAGAGCCACCGAGCTTGTCGCGGCTGGCGTTCTGGTCAGGGTGGCCGACTACGACGACCGAGGCGCGCTGACCACCGCCCTCGACGGCGTGGACAGGCTGCTGCTGATCTCCGGCAGCGAGCCGGGCAAGCGGATTCCGCAACATCTGAATGTGCTGCGGGCCGCCCAGGATGCGAAGGTCTCCCTGCTCGCCTACACCAGCATCTTGAAGGCCGACACCACGAAGTCCGTGCTGGCCCCGGAACACGAGGCCACCGAGGCGGCGATCAGGGCGTCCGGTGTGCCGTTCACCCTACTGCGCAACGGCTGGTACCTGGAGAATTTCGCCACCGACCTGCCCGGCACGCTGGATCGCGGCACCTTCGTCGGGAGTTCTGGCGACGGGCGGGTCTCCTACGCCACCCGGGCGGATTACGCCGGCGCGGCCGCGGCCGTCCTCACCGGGTCGGGCCACGAGGGCCGGACGTACGAACTGGGCGGTGACCCCGCGGTGACGATGGACGAGGTGGCGCAGGCGATCACCGAAGCCACCGACCGCCCCGTCGCCTACCAGGACCTGGCGCCGGCCGCCCACTCCGCGGCGCTCACCGCTGCCGGGTTGCCGGCGCCGGTGGTGGATCTGCTGGTCGACATCGACCGGGCCAACCGCACCGGGGAGATGTTCACCGACTCCGGCGATCTGGCTCGGCTCCTCGGCCGGCCGACGACCCCGCCGGTCGAGGGCTTCCGGGCGCTGCTGGCGCCCTGACCGCCGCCGACCGGCCGATCCCAGAAGTCCGGACCGGCCGATCCACGAACCAGGACGGTCAGCCGGCCAGGAAGTTGAGCAGGTCGGCCCGGGTCAGCACGCCGGCGGGCTTGCCGTCGTCGACGACCATGACGGCGTCGGACCGCTCCAGCGCCGCCCGCACGGCCGGGATGTTCTCCCCCGACCCGACCAGCGGGAACGCTGCCGCCATGTGCCCGGCGACGGCGTCGGCCAGGGACGCCCGGCCGGTGAACAGGTCTTCCAGCAGTGCCCGTTCGGACACCGACCCGACCACCTCGCCGGCCATCACCGGCGGCTCCGCCGACACCACCGGCATCTGCGACACCCCGTACTCGTGCATGATCTCGACGGCGTCGCGGACCGTCTCGTTGGGGTGGGTGTGCACCATCGACGGCAGCTCACCGCTCTTGCGCCGCAGCACGTGGCCGACATTCACGTCGCCGTCCCGGGACAGGAATCCATAGGAGCCCATCCAGCTGTCGTTGAAGATCTTCGACAGGTAGCCGCGGCCGCCGTCGGGCAGCAGTACCACCAGCACGTCGTCCTCGGTCAGCCGTTCTGCCACCCGCAGCGCGGCGGCCACCGCCATGCCGCAGGAGCCGCCGACCAGCAGGCCTTCCTCCCGGGCCAGGCGGCGGGTGGTGGCGAAGGAATCCGCGTCGGACACCGCCACGATCTCGTCGGCGACCGTCGGGTCGTAGACGCTGGGCCAGAAGTCCTCGCCGACGCCCTCCACCAGGTACGGCCGGCCGGTGCCGCCGGAGTAGACCGAGCCCTCCGGGTCGGCGCCGATCACCTGTACCTGGCCGCCTGACTTCTCCTTGAGGTACCGACCGGTGCCGGAGATGGTGCCGCCGGTGCCGACACCGGTGACGAAGTGGGTGACCTTGCCGTCGGTGTCGTCCCAGATCTCCGGGCCGGTGGACTCGTAGTGGCTGGCAGCGTTGGCCGGGTTGGCGTACTGGTCGGGCTTCCAGGCGTTCGGGGTCTCCCGGACCAGTCGGTCGGAGACCGAGTAGTAGCTGTTGGGGTCCTCCGGTGCCACCGCTGTCGGGCAGACCACGACCTCCGCGCCGTACGCGCGCAGCACGTTCCGCTTGTCCTCGCTGACCTTGTCCGGGCAGACGAAGATGCAGTGGTACCCGCGCTGCTGCGCGACCAGGGCCAGACCGACACCGGTGTTGCCGCTGGTCGGCTCGACGATGGTGCCGCCTGGCTTCAGCAGCCCGGCGGCCTCCGCGTCGGTGATCATCTTGAGCGCGATCCGGTCCTTCACCGACCCACCCGGGTTGACGTATTCGACCTTCGCCAGGATCAGCGGCTTGAGGCCCTTGGACAGCGCATTGAGCCGCACCAGCGGCGTATTGCCGACCAGTTCGATCACTGAAGAGGCGTAGCGCACGAAAGGCTCCTTGTCGGCGCCATCGGGGCGCGATGATCGACGCGTGGCCGCGCGGTGGAATGCGTAGCAACGTGAACGGTGTTGCGTTCAGGTACCAGGCTATCGCCGAACGGAGGTACTCCACATGTCACGTCCGACCGACTCGGCGCACGGCAGCAGCGAGCACCGGACGTCGACCAGCGGGGTTCATGCCGCCGTCACGGCAGCCGCCGGTCTCGGCGTGCTCGCCGGGGTGACCGGGGCCGCAGTGGCGACGCTGTTGACGCAGGCCAGGGGAGCCGTCCGGACGATCCATCAGGCCGCGGTCGACGCCGCCGTCCTCGACGGGCTGGTGCCGTCCAGCGATGACCCGGCCACCATCGACGTCGCCCGGCTGCCGGTACCGCGGGCCGACGGTGTCTACCTGCCGGACGGATCCTGGGTCGCCGACCTCGACCCGGCCGGCGCGCAGCCGTTGACGATCGCCATGCTGGGCGACTCGACCGCGGTCGGCTACGGCGTGCGCAGCGCCGCCGAGCTGCCCGGCGTCGGACTGGCGATGCGGGCGGCAGCCGAGCTGGCCCGGCCGGTCCGGCTGCGCACCCACGGCTCCAGCGGTGTCGGAGCGGCGGACCTCGACCGGCAGGTCACCGAAGCCCAGATGTTCACCGTCGATGTCGCGGTCATCGTGGTGGGCGCCAACGACATCCGCGACAAAGTGCCGCCCCGGCGATCTGCCGACCACCTCGGCGCGGCCGTGGTCCGGCTGCGCGCCGCCGGTATCCCGGTGGTGGTCGGCACCTGCCCGGACTTCGGCGTCATCGACCCGATCCCACAGCCGCTGCGGACCGTGCTGCACACCTGGTCGCGGGTCCTGGCGACGCTGCAGGAGCGGGCGGTGTCTGCAGCCGGCGGGCGGACGGTGCCCGTCGGGCGGGTGGTCAGCCCGGACTTCGCCCGTCACCCGGAATTGTTCGCCGGCGACCACTTCCACCCGTCGGGCGCGGGGTATGCCAAGGCGGTGGCCGCGTTGCTGCCGCCGGTCCTGGAAGAGCTACGCGGGGCGTCCGGCGCCGAGCAGGAACTGGTCGGCTGACCGGCCCGTCACGACACCCGCAGACCCAGCTCGACGGCGGCGCTGCGCAGCACCGCGTCGACCTGCTGCGCCTCGGCGCCGGCCCGCAGTGCGTCGGCGACCAGCACCTCGACCTGGTCGGGCAGCGCATGCAGACCGGCGTTCGGGACTGGAGGGCGGGGCCGGCCGTCAGCGCCGGACGCGAGTCCGGCCAGCGACTCGAGCGAAGCCCGGACGACGGCTTCCCGGCGGCCGGAACGCCACGACGAGACGGGCCGGGCCCGCACCGAGGTGAGGAACTCGGCGGCGTACGGGCCCGGAAGGATCATCACGAAATGTGTTGCTGTGTACGGTCAGTCGTTCCGCAGGTAGCCCAGCAGCCGGAGGATCTCCAGGTACAGCCAGACCATGGTGACCATCAGTCCGAAGGCGTAGTACCAGGCGGTGCTCGCCGGTGCGCCGACCTTGATCGCCCGGTCGATCTGGTCGAAGTCGAGCAGGAAGCTGAGCGCGGCGATCACGATGATGACCAGCGAGATGATGATCGACATCGTCCCGCCGTCGCGGATGCCGGTCTGCACCCCGAAGGCGGAGGCGATCAGGTTGAACACCAGCAGCACCAGCACGCCGATCATGGCGCCGACGAGCATCTTGGTGAACTTGGGCGTGACCCGGATGGCGCCGGTCTTGTAGACCACGAGCATGCCGGCGAAAACGCCGAGCGTGCCGACCAGCGCCTGCAGCCCGATGCCCTGGTACTTGGGGATCGATTCGAACATGCCGGTGATCGCGCCGAGCAGCACACCCTCGGCGGCCGAATAGGTCAGGATCAGCGCAGGGTTGCTCGACCGCTTGAAGATGATGATGAGCGACAGCACCAGCCCGACCACCAGGGCCGGCAGCGCCAGCACCCAGGTGGAGCTGAAGCTGATCGTCAGGACGGCGGCGACGACGCCGACCCCCAACACGGTGGCAGTCTTGGCGACGACGTCGTCGAGGGTCAGGAACCGCTCCCGAACCGGGGCGCCGACCGACGGCTGCGCGTACATCTGCTGCAGGTAGGCAGCGCTGGGGGCAGCGCCCTGCTGCTCCCCGGCGGGCTGCCGGAGGTTACGGAACGCGGGGTTACTGCTCTGCACGGTGTGCTCCTTCTACGGACGAAGATGTGACCATTCACGACGGAAACAAGCCGTCGGACCGGCGGGAACTCGTCCGCCGGAGCACCTCGCTCCGGCGACCGACGAGATCCGTCGACCACTGGCTCGACGACCACTGGTTCAACGCCGAGCGACCTACCGGAGTTCCCGCCGGAGGTGAAGGTAGTGCAGGTGAGGACCGGTTCGCCGGGGCGGTCACGGCTGCAGGTCGAGCAGCACTGCGGTGCCCCCGGCGGGACTCGAACCCGCACTGCACCGATTTTAAGTCGGTCGCCTCTGCCGATTGGGCTACGGGGGCCGGTCGGTGATCAAGACCCCGGCTCGAGCTCGCACAGCCTACCCAGGACGGTGGGCACCGACCGCAGGTTGATGGTCTGCCCCGACCCCCGACGGTTCGGGGCGGACCATCAACGTGCACCGCCCAACGCCTCATCGGCGCTGACGATGATGTGCCGGCTATATTGTCGACAATCTGGTTACACGATGACCATGTGCACCAGCACATCTGGAATCTACGTTATCGTCCCGTGATACCGACTACAACGCGTTGAAGACACCGAAGCTCTGCAAGTTTTGGATTTTTTGAGCGCCGGAACGTCGGCATCGCCGCATTCCGGGGATGGTCCGGCTCAGGCGAGCGACAGCGCCAGCCCGTCGAGGATGTCGTGCTCGGAAACGGTGACCTCCGCGGCGCTGCGCGGTGGCAAACGGCTCTGCAGCAACGACACCAGCGCGGACAGGATCAGCGCTCCTCCGCCGATCACGTCGACCCGCCCGGGATGCATGTATCCCAGGGCAGCCCGGTGTGCCCGGGTGGCACCCAGCAGCAGGTCGGCGACCTGGTGGATCCGTCGGAAGGGAACCTGCGACAGGTGAATGCGCTCCGGGTCGTAGAGGTTCAGCCGGAGCGCGGCGGCCGCGACCGTGGTCGCCGTTCCGGACACCGGGATGATTCGGCGTACCGAGCTGATGGGCAAGCGGTCGAGGCCGCCGGCCAGCATGCTCCTCGCCCATTGACTGGCCTCGGCGCGCTCGGCGGTCGTCGGTGGGTCGGAACGGAGCAGCCGTTCGGTGATGCGGACGCAGCCGATGTCGAGGCTGACGGCTCCGGCGATATCGACCCCGTCACCGTCGACAGAACCGACGACCATTTCTGTCGAGCCGCCGCCGATGTCCACCACCAGGAACGGCCCGGTCGAAGGGTCGAGATCGCCGACGGCGCCGCGGAACGACAGTTCCGCCTCCTCGTTCCCGGACACCACCTCGGGTTCCTGACCCAGGGTGGACCGGACCATGTCGACGAACTCGTTGCGGTTGGCGGCATCTCGCGTGGCCGACGTCGCCGCCATCCGGACCTGCACCGCGCCGGCCGCGCGCAGCACCGCCGTGTAGTCCGACAGGGCGCTCCAGGTCCGGTCGATGGCAGCTCCGGACAACCGGCCGGTGGCATCGACACCTTCGCCCAGGCGAACCACCCGCATCTCCCGGTGCACATCGGTGAGTCGCACTGCGCCGCCGTGCTGGTGCAGGTCCGCGACCAGCAGCCGGATCGAATTGGTGCCGCAATCGATGGCGGCCACCCGCTTGCCGGTCGCGACGTCCAACCCGACACCTGGTCCGCCCACTGGTCTCACTCCTTCTTCCTACCGCTCCGCGAGTCGCTACCGGTGCGCTGGCCGACACCGGTCGCCCGGTAGAAGCCCTCGATGTGGGCGACGACCAATTCAGCCGCGAGTTCCGGATGCCCGCCGGCCACCCCCTCCAGGATGCCCGCATGCTCCCGGCGCAGCAGCGCGGCCATCGCGGCCCAGTCCGGCAGGCCGTCCACGGCCACTGTGACGTAGGACTCGATGCTCTCCCGCATGGGCCACCATGCTTCGGGTGCTGATCGTCGGCTGACCGGGGCGTCAGGGCAGCCCTGACCGGGCGTCAGTGCAGCCCGCTACCACCGGCGATCGGAGTGCCGCCGGCATCAGCCGAACCGGCCGATGCGCCCGCCGCTGCCTGTTCGGCTGCGGGCAGTTCCGGCTCGCTGAACCGGGCGAGCAACCCGGCCCCGACCAGGGCGAACACCAGACCCGCCACCGCCACAACGGCGAAGCCGTCGCGAATGCTGTCGCCCAGGAACGCCAGCCCGAGAATCGACGGCACCACCGTCTCCGTGCCGAGCACCAGGGCGGTGACCGTGGTGACGGCCGCCCGCTGCAGCGCCGTGGCGAACAGCAGCATGCCGATCAACCCGCCCGCGACGATCGCCCAGGTGGCCGGCGAGGCGATCAGCTTCCACCAGGGGTCGGGGATCTGCAGGGACCGGGAGGCGATCGCGGTGATGGCGAAGCCGAGCCCGGCTCCGACGCCCAGCAGCACGGCCGCGCCGGTGCCCTTCAGCCGGAGCCCGACGGCGCCGATCAGCGCGACCGGCACGACGGCGGCGAGCATCATCCAGTACCAATAGTCGCCGAGGCGGACGTCGTTCTCCACCCCGGCGGACAAAGCCAGCAGCACCAGGCCGACGCCCAGCCCGGCCAGCGCCAGCCATTCGCCGCGCCCGAGCCGGGTGCCCATCACCGCGGCGATGGCGGCGGTGACCCCGACGCTGCCCGCGACGATGGCCTGCACGACGAACAGCGGCTGGTTCAACTGCAGCGCAACGACCGAGGCGACGAACCCGACGCCGTCCAGGCTGACCCCGAGCAGGTAGGGCAACTGCTTGAACATGCGGATCAGCAGACGCGGGTCCAGACCGTCGGTCGTAGCGGTGCGGGTAGCCGAGATGGCCTGCAGCACAGACGCTCCGCCGTAGCACAGCGAAGCCAGCACCGCGCACAGCAGGCCGATCACCACCATTGTGCCCGCCGCTCAGACCGCTTCGGGCAGCGCGGAGCACGGCCGGTCGCCCCGGAAGTACTCGCCGAGCGCATCCACGGCTTCGTCACCGAGGGGATTGACCCCGCGGCCCACCGCCAGCGAGTGGGCGACCAGCACGTGCAGGCACTTGACCCGGTCGGGCATGCCCCCGGCGGTGACGGCGATGCCCAGGTCGCCCAGTTCGTTGCGGGAGGCCAGGTAGGACTCGTGGGCCAACCGGTACCGGTGGGCCAGATCGTCATCGACGGCCAGCCGGTCGGTCATCTCCCTCATCAGCCCCGCCGACTCCATGCGGCTGACCGCCGCATTCAGTTCACGGCAGCACAGGTAGTACATCGTCGGGAACGGGGTGCCGTCCTCCAGTCGCGGGGCGGTGAGCACGACGGCGGGCACGTCGTGAGCACACCGGTAGGCCACGGCGAGGATGCCCCGCGGCGGCCTACCCAGCTGCTCGGTGAAGGCGAGCCGGTCAGCATCGGTGACCGGTCGGAGGTCGAGGGCGGCGCCGAAGACCGTCGGGCTCACGCCTCAACCGCCGGCTTCACCGGCGGCCGCGGCCCGGCCGGCCGGTGCGACGGGATCGGACAACGTGTCCCAGAGGTTCGAGTACCAGGGCGTCTGCGTCGCGGGCGCGACCGGGCCCGGCGTCGCCGCCTTCGGCAGATCCGGGGCATGCACGACGTAGACGGTGTCGCCCGGCTTGACGAACTGCAGGCGTCGCTTCGCCTCGTTCGCGAGGTAGTCCGGGTCGGACAGCGCCGCCCTCTGCCGTTGCAGCAGTTCCTTCTCCGCCGTCATCTGCTGCTCGGTGGCGACGGCTGCGGCGAGCTGGTTCCGCTGCGAGAAGTAGTTGCGCAGCGGCACCGCGAGGACGAAGGCGACCGCCACGAAGACCAGACCCAGTACGGCGACGTTCAGCGCCAGCCGAGACTTCGCCATGGGCGCCGCCGGCCGACCGGCTGGGGTCGATGCGGCGATACGGCCGACCCGGCGGCCGGTGCTGGTCGGCGGGGCGGACGCCGGCCGGTTCGCCGACGGCCGCGACCCGGCCACCCGGCCGCGCCGCGCTGCCGGCCTCGGCGATACCTGGGCCTCGGTGGCGAGGCCGACCGCTTCCTGGGCTGTCGCGTCGGCGGAAGCCTCGCCGAGAACCTGAGCGGAGGCCGCCGGTACCCGGCCGCCGACGCGAGTGGACCCCGACCGGCCGGCCCGAACGCCGGGCCCGGCCGATCGGGACGGGCCGGTGCTGCGCGTCCGCCGCCGGGGCGTGCTGTCCATCTGCGCTGCTCTCCGCCGCTGCCGGGTTACCGGGCCGCTCAGGCCTTGAACCGCGGGAAGGCCAGGTCGCCCAGATAGCGGGCGGCATCGCCGAGGTTGTCCTCGATCCGCAGCAGCTGGTTGTACTTGGCCACCCGTTCGGACCGCGCCGGCGCGCCGGTCTTGATCTGGCCGCAGCCGGTGGCCACCGCGAGGTCGGCGATGGTGGTGTCCTCGGTTTCGCCGGACCGGTGGCTCATCATGCAGCGATAGCCCGACGACTGGGCCAGCGTGACGGCGTCCAGGGTCTCGGACAGCGTGCCGATCTGGTTGACCTTGACCAGCAGCGCGTTGGCGGCGCCGCGGGCGATGCCTTCCTCGATCCGGTCGGGGTTGGTGACGAACAGGTCGTCGCCGACGATCTGGATCTTGTCGCCCATCTCGGACGTCATGGCGACCCAGCCGTCCCAGTCGTCCTCCGACAGCGGGTCCTCGATGGAGACGATCGGGTAGTTGGCGACCAGTTCGGCGTAGTACTTGATCAGGTCGGCGGAGGAGAGCTGCGCCCCCTCGAAGGTGTACGAGCCGTTCGAATGGAATTCGGTGGCCGCCACGTCCATCGCGAACGCGATGTCGGTGCCGACGGTGAACCCGGCCTTGGTGACGGCTTCGGTGATCAGGTCGAGCGCCGCGCGGTTGGACGACAGCGACGGGGCGAACCCGCCCTCGTCACCCAGGCCGGTGGACAGGCCCTTGCTCTTCAGCACCGACTTCAGCGCGTGGTACACCTCCGCGCCCCAGCGCAGGGCCTCGCGGAAGGTCGGCGCGCCGATCGGGGCGATCATGAATTCCTGCACGTCGACCGCGGTGTCGGCATGTGCTCCGCCGTTGACGATGTTCATCATCGGCACCGGCAGGATGTGGGCGTTCGGGCCGCCGACGTAGCGGAACAGCTCCAGCTCTGCCGATTCGGCGGCGGCCTTGGCGACGGCGAGCGAGACGCCGAGGATCGCGTTGGCGCCGATCCGGCTCTTGTCCGGGGTGCCGTCGAGGTCGATCAGCTTCTGGTCGATCAGCCGCTGCTCGGTGGCGTCGAAACCGACCAGCTCCGGTCCGATCTCGTCCAGCACGGCCTCGATCGCCTTTTGCACACCCTTGCCGAGGTACCGGTTGGGGTCGCCGTCACGCAGTTCGACGGCCTCGTGCTCACCCGTGGACGCGCCCGAGGGAACTGCGGCGCGAGCCAGCGAACCGTCCTCCAGCGCCACCTCCACCTCGACGGTCGGGTTGCCTCGGGAATCGAGGATCTCGCGGGCTCCGATGAGTTCGATGGCCGCCACGGGCACACCCCTTCAGTAGCAGTTCGATGTTCACTGGCAGTTCGATGTTCACTGGCACTTCGACGTTCACTGGCACTTCGATGTTCGCCGACCGTCGAATCCCGCCCTGCAGCGCTGCCGCGCGGACAGTAGCCGTAGCCGACCCGCCGCTCAGCCTATCGGCGTCGGCGGTGACGCCCGCACCTGACTCGCCCGGTCGGGCTGTTGGACCGGGATCGATCCGGCCCACCCGCACCGGGGCGCGGCCGGTAGGTAAAGGGGAGCCCATGCCCAGCTGAGGATGTTCTGCGAATCATCGGCTGCCGGGCGTCCGGCTCGCGGCCGGCGCATAGTTCTGCTGTGACCACCGAGCACCGATCGACCGACTCGACCGCCCGCACCGGAACGGGCTCCCACGCCGCGGGGGTCCACCATCCGTCCGTCACCGCGGCGCTGGAACACCGCGCCGCCAAGGCGCAGCTGCGGGTGGCGGACAAGATCACCTCGTTCGCCGGCTCAATGAACTTCGTCTATCTCCACGTCGTGGTCTTCGCGGTGTGGATGGTCGTCGTCGAGAAGTCGCCGTGGCCGACGCTCACGCTGGTGGTCTCGCTGGAGGCGATCTTCCTGTCGACCTTCGTGATGATCGGCCAGAACCGCGCCGCCGCCTTCCAGCAGCACAAGGCCGACCACGACTTCGTCGAGCAGGAGCTGGAACTCAAGACCAACACCGACCTGACGCGCCAGATCCACGCGCTCACCACGGAGTTGCACCGACGCCTGCTGGCGCCCGGCGCGACTGCCAACGGCTCGCCGGCGGACGGCCCACCGCAGCGCTGAGCGGCTACACCTGCAGGGCGCGCAGCCGGGGCAGGACCTCGGTGCCGTACAGCTCGAGGAACTTGGCCTGGTCCGGCCCCGGGGCGTGGAACACCAGGTGCCGGAATCCCAGATCGACGTAGTGCCGGATCTTCTCGACGTGCTCATCGGGATCGGTGGAGACGATCCAGCGGGAGGCCGCCTGCTCCACGGGTAGGTCGTCGGCCAACCGCTGCATCTCGATCGGATCCTCGACACCGCTCTTCTGCTCGGGCGTCAGCGCCAGCGCACCCCAGTACTTGGTGTCCTGCAGCGCCCGGTCCCGGTCGTGGTCGAACGACACCTTCATCTCGATCAGCAGATCCAGGTCGTCCAGGGTGCGGCCGGCCTTCCCGGCCCCCTCGGCGAGCGCCGGCAGCAGGGTGTCGCGGTAGAGGGTGTCCGCCTTGCCCGAGGTGGTGATGAAACCGTCGGCCAGCCGGCCGGCCAGCCGGGTGGCGGCCGGACCGGACGCGCCGATGTACAGCGGCACCGGCTGCTCCGGCTTGTCGTAGATGGTCGCCTTGTCGGTGCGGTAGTAGGCGCCCTCGAAAGTCACCCGGTCCTCCCGCCACAGCTGCTGGATCAGCGTGACGGCCTCCTTCATCCGGGCGAAGCGCTCCTTGCCGTCGGGCCAGGTCAGCCCCAGCGGCACCTCGTTCAGCGATTCGCCGGAGCCGACCCCGAGGATCACCCGGCCGGGGAACAGCATGCCCAGGGTGGCGAAGGCCTGCGCGATGACTGCCGGGTGGTAGCGGAAGGTCGGGGTGAGCACGCTGGTACCCAGCACGATCTTCTCGGTGCGGGCGCCGAGCGCACCGAGCCACGGCAACGCCGCCGGCGCATGGCCACCGTCGTGCCGCCACGGCTGCAAATGGTCGGAGACGAACACCGAATCGAAGCCGGCCTGCTCGGCCAGCACGCCGAAGTCGGCGAGCTCCTTCGGGCCGAACTGCTCGGCAGAGGCCTTGTAGCCCAGACGCAATGGCATTTCTTGCTCCTTCTTTCAGGCGATGATCAGGAAATGGTCGCAGCTGTCGAGGCTGAAATCGGATTCACGTTCGGTAGGCGTCTGCCCGATGCCTGATGGCGGTGACCTCGACCAGATGGTGAGTGTCGTCGAGCAGAAAGAGAATTCGGTAGGTGCCGCGCCGCGCGGTCCACGTCGGTGCCATCGGAGGATCGAGGGGCTTACCTACCCGGTGAGGGTCGTCGAGCAGAGGTCCG
>CAXSEW010000040.1:0-14375 GCA_964236185.1 uncultured Nakamurella sp.
ACATCGCCGCCCGAGTGATGGAAGAGGCGTTCTATTCGCTCGCCGCACCGGTGATCCGGGTGGCCGGCGCCGATGTGCCCTACCCGCCGAGCAAGCTGGAGGATCACTACCTGCCCGACCTCGACAAGGTGCTGGACGCGGTCGACCGCGTGCTGGCCTACTAGGAAGGGTCGATCCGTATGAGCAACATCCTCACTTTTCCCATGCCGGACGTCGGAGAGGGCCTGACCGAGGCCGAGGTCCTGACCTGGCACGTCGCGGTCGGCGACAGCCTGATCGTGAACCAGATCATGGTGGAGATCGAGACCGCCAAGGCTGCCGTCGAGCTGCCCTCGCCCTATGCCGGGGTGGTGACCGCGCTGCTGGTCGAGCCGGGTGTCACCGTGGAGGTCGGCACTCCCATCATCAGCATCGACACCGACGCAGGCACTACGGCCGGTCCCGCGGCCGGTGGCCCCTCCACGAGCGGCTCGCCGGTGCCCGACGTGAGCGATCCGGCCGCAGCGATCGCCGATGCCACCCTCGCCGAGAATGCCGTCGCGCAGGGCGGCGCCAAGATCGGGGAGATGACGGCCGACGGCCGGATCGCCACCCTGGTCGGCTACGTCTCGGCCGGTCCGTCGGGAAACCGCCGGGCCCGCAAGCAGAGTGCGGCCGCGCAGAGCACCGCTACTGCGGCACTGCCGTCGGCCGAACCGGAGCCGACCACCGTGCAGGTGACGCCCGTGCTGGTCGAAGCGGTGCCAGCGGCGCCGGAGCAGCAGGCGCCGAAGGCCGCTCCACAGGTGCGCAAGCTGGCGAAGGATCTCGGTGTCGACCTGCATACCGTCCGGGCCGGGCGGGTGGACGGCGTCATCACCAGGGCGGAGGTCGAGGCCGCGGCGGCTCCGGCGCCCGCCGTCGAGTCGGTCACTGCGGTCCCGTCGGTCGGTAGTGCCGCCAGCGCCGAAGGACGACGCGAGCAGCGCATCCCGGTCAAGGGCGTCCGGAAGATGACTGCGCAGGCAATGGTGGCGTCCGCGTTCACCGCGCCGCACGTCACCGAGTTCCTCACGGTCGACGTCAGCGCGATGATGGAGCTGCGTGAGCGGTTGCGCCGACGGCCGGAGTTCGCCGAGATCAAGCTCGGCCCGCTGGCTTTCGCCGCCTCCGCGGTATGTCTGGCGTCCCGCCGCACTCCGGAGATCAACTCGGTATGGGACGGCGACGCCGGCGAGATCGTGGTGAAGAACTTCGTCAACCTGGGCATCGCCGCCGCCACGCCGCGCGGGCTGGTAGTGCCGGTGATCCCGGACGCCGACCGGATGAACCTGGTGCAGTTGGCGCAGGCACTGGGCGCCCTGACCGAGAAGGCCAGAGCCGGCCGCACCTCCCCGGCGGAGATGTCCGGCGGCACCGTCACCATTACCAACGTCGGCATCTTCGGGGTCGACACCGGTACGCCGATCATCAACCCCGGCGAATCCGCCATACTCGCGCTCGGATCCATCAAGGACGCGCCGTGGGTGGTGGACGGCCAGCTCGCCGTCCGAAAAGTGTGCCAGCTGGCGCTGTCCTTCGACCATCGCGTCATCGACGGCCAGCAGGGATCGACCTTCCTCGCCGATGTCGGTGCGCTGCTGGCCGACCCGGCGCTGTCGCTGCTGTTCTGACCGGCGCCCGAGTTCCTCGGAGGCCCGGCCGAGGACGATCGCCCTGCAGCTCGAGCTGGAGAAGGATTCGGACTTCGGCCGGGACTTCCTGCACTTCCACTGGAGGTGATTCCAGGCCGGATGCGATTTCAGATCGTCGGCGCCTCCTGCCAGCATGGATGGCATGACAGCCGATTCACCTGCCGATGACCAGAACGTCAGCCCAGCGCTCGCCGTACTGCGCGCGGTCGATCAGCAGGTGAAGCCGGATCTCAAGCGCGCCATCCCCGCGGTGCTGCTGACGTTGCTGTGTTTCGTCGTCGGCGAGCGGCTCGGCGGTATCGGCCGGACCACGCCCGGTCGGTTCAGCATGTTCGGCCGCAGCTTCGTCGTGGAGGTGCACTGGCTCACCGTCATCGTGCTGGTGCTGGCAGTGGTCTTCGTACTCGCCGGCGTGGTGGCCACCCGGTCCGTCGGCAACGAGCTGGCCAGGGTGAGTGCGAACAAGGCCGGGGTCGCGGCAGCGTCGGCGATCCGGCTGATCTGCATGATCGTCGGTTATCTGACGGTCGTGCTGGGATTGCTCGGCCTGCTCAGCATCGACCTGGGCAACCTGCTCGTCGGCGGTGCTGTCACCGGTGTGGTGATCGGTATCGCGGCGCAGCAGACGCTCGGCAACTTCTTCGCGGGGCTGGTACTGCTCTTCGCCCGCCCGTACGTGCCCGGGCAGCGGGTCAAGGTTCGGACCGGCGCCATGGGTGGGCCGTTCGAGGGCGTGATCGTCGTCGCCGGACTGCTCTACACGATCATCGAGACGGACGAGGGCCCGATCAGCATGCCCAACTCCGGTCTGCTCGGCGCGGCCATCGGCCCGGCGCCGGAACCGGAGGACACCCCGGTCGACGCGGGGTACGACCTGGCCGTCACCGGAACGGCCGGCGGGAGGGATGAGGTGACGCCCAAGCAAACATGATGCGGCGAACCGGCGAATAGAAGGTAAGAGGGACAATCGACCGGCGAATCAGCGGTATGTGATGCGCTTCACCGGCTGTTCGGGTAACGATGAGGTGCTCTGGAGCGTCATACACAGTGTCAACAGAACACCGGAACCACCGGAAGTACACGCATCACCTGTACTTGAACTCCGCAGAGGAATCATCATGAGCCGCATCACGAACGCCATCCGCAGCAACCGCGAGAACAGCCGCAACCGTCGCGAGATCGGCCGCGCCATCGAGCGCGCCGCCACCCCCGCGATGCGTGACGAGATCATCCTGATGGCCCAGCGTCAGGGTGGCCTGCTGCGCTGATCCGTTCGACCATCGGTTGGTCGAATGTCGCGCAGCGACAGTGCTTGTCCGCGGCGGGGTCTCCTCCCTGCCGCGGACTGCGTTCCACCCTCGGGTCATCGCCGCACCGATACCGCGGTCGTCGGCCCGACCAAGATTGTTTGAAGTTTCGTGTAACGCTCCGGTAGGGGCGAACGACACCACTCATGACCCCGGTTGCTGCCGGACCCCCGACCTGGCAGCCACCGGGGTCTTTGCTGTGCAGCGGGAGGTCGATGCGCCTGCTGCGGCCGCCGACACCAACCCGACGTCACCCGGGTCGGGGTTGTCGACGTTCGTAGCAGAATGGAGCCCAGGAGGTGTACGCCGATGATTTCTCGTGAGCTTGCCGTAGCGCTGCGCGACGCCGGGGTTCGGTGGTCGCCCGTCCCCGGCGATCGATTCAGCCTCGTCGATCCCGCTTTCGAAGGCGACGTCTTCACGCTGAGCGACATGACCGTGGAAGCCCAGGGGCCGCCGGATGCCCGGGTGCTCGGCTTCAACGGCACCACCGAGTGGGCGTTGGACTCGGTCGGCCTCGACGACGCGCTCTGGCTCCCGAGGGAGGACCAGTTGCGCGAGCTGATGGGCGCCAGTTTCGTCTCACTGCAGTCGCGGGACGAAGTCTTCGTCGTGACGGTCCGGCTACCGCCCCGCCCAGACGAGGAGCTCGAGGCCGACAACCCTGCGGACGGCTATGCCCTGGGCGTGCTGGCCCGGATCGCCGCCGCGAACGAGCGCCTGGCACCACCCCCGCGCGACAGCCAACTGGAGAGCTGACGCATCCTGATGCGCAGAGGTACCCGGACGAGGCGTCGATCCCGATTCGCCGCCGTCGTCGGTGCGATCGCGGTGGCTGCCGGCTGCACCACCGCCACAGATGCGCCGTCTCCGGCGGCTCCGCCGTCGAGCGCAGGCTCGAGCGCTGCAGCCTCTCCGACTCGCCCGAACCCCGTGCTGGTGCAGTCGTTGTTGCAGGTGCCCTCCGGTCTCGGCGCCGCGCCGTTGGACCGGGCACGCACGGTGCAGGCGCCGTCGGGTTGGACGGTCAGCGTCTGGGCCCGGCTCGACGGCGCCCGCTTGGAGGCCTGGACTCCCGACGGACGTCTGCTGGTGTCCCGGCCGAGTGCCGGCGACGTGATCGCGTTGGAGCCCTCGCCATCCGGACCGCCGCGACAGTCCACGCTGGTCAGCGGTCTCGAACAACCGCACGGCCTGGCCTTCGCCGGCTCAATTCTGTACGTCGCCGAGAGCGACCGCGTCGACGCCTACGACTACCGTGCCGGCTCGGTGGGTGCACGGCGGACCGTGGTCGACGGCCTGCCGGACGCCAAGAGCCCAGAACTGCGCGGCGCGTATGCGCACGCCCTGAAGAGCGTCGCCGTCGGCTCCGGCGGCGCGGTGTACGTCTCCGTCGGCTCCACGGGCAACATCTCCGCGGAAGACCGGGTCGCCGATCCGCAGCGCGCCACGATCCTCCGGGTGCCGCCGCCCGTCGCAGCGGGCGCGAGCTCGACGAGCACCGCCTCCGGAGTTGTGCCCGGCAGCAGCGGCGCCCCGACGGTGTACGCGCGCGGCGTGCGCAACGGCACCGGCCTGGCCGTCGACCCCGACGGCGCGGTCTGGACGGCGGTCAACAACCGGGACAACATCGGCTACCTCTACGACCGGTCCTACGGCTCGGGCAGCGGCTCCGATCAGGGCAGGGTGCTGGCGGCCTACGTCGCCGACCATCCGATGGAGGAACTGGCCAAGCTGACCGCCGGCCGCGATCTCGGCTGGCCGTACTGCAATCCCGAGCCGGACGTCGACCCGGGCGTGCCGGGTAGCGCCCTGACCTACGCCGACCTGCCGTTCGTCCGCGACATCCAGACCAACGCCGACGGCGCGAAGCTGGACTGCGGGACCCTGCCGCGGATCGAGCAGGGCATGGGCGCCCACTCGGCGCCGCTCGGGCTGAGCTTCGCGACCAGCCCGGGGCTGCCGCGGCCCTACGGCATCGGTTCGCTCGTCGGTATCCACGGCTCATGGAATCGGCAACCGCCACGCGCCCCGGAGGTGTCGTTCTTTCCCTGGCGCAACGGAACTCTGGGCAACCAGCAGACGCTGCTCGGCGGCTTCCAGGACGCCGACGGCAATCGCTGGGGCCGGCCGGTGATGGCGGTGCAGGGCCCTGACGGAGCCGTTTACGTCACGGATGACGCCGCCGGCGCTCTCTACCGGATGCAACCGCCGGCCTGACCGGCGCCAGCACCGATCCGCCATCGCTACAGCTGTACCCAGCCGCCCGAAGCCACCGAGGTGACCAGCGCGTCCAGGGTGACGGCACTGCGTACCGCGTCGGCGAGGGTCGCGCCGACCGGACGGCCCTCCGCGATCGAGGTCAGGAACCGGGCGCACTCGATCACCTTGAGGTCGTCGAAGCTCATCGACGAGGCCGAGCCCGGCTGGAAGGCCGCGTACTCACCGTCGCCCGGGGCGACGAACCGGGTGACCACGGACTGGTCCTGATAGGCGCTGCCCAGGCTGGTGCCGAGCTCGTTCATCCGGCGGAAGTCCCAGAACAGCGCGCCCTTGGTGCCGTGGATCTCGAATCCGTAGTCGTTCTGCGACCCGACCGCGACCCGACTGGCCTCCAGCGTGCCACGGGCGCCGGAGGCGAAACGGAGCAGCGCGCTGACGTAGTCCTCGTTCTCCACCGGCCCGAGCTCGCCGCCGGCGGCGCGCCCGTGGCCGGTGGTGGCGCCGGTCGGTCGGGCGCGCTGGGTCACGAAGGTGGCGGTGTCACCGGCCACCGCCTCGATGTCGCCGAGGAGGTACCACGCCAGGTCGATGCCGTGCGACGCCAGATCGCCGAGGGCTCCGTTGCCACCGCGCTCCCGCTCGAACCGCCAGCTCAGGGCGCCGTCCGGGTGGGCGGCGTAGTCGCTGAGCAACCGGAACCGGACGTGGGTGATGTCGCCGAGCTCGCCGCCGCGGATCAGCTCGCGGGCCAGTTCGACTGCCGGGGCGTTGCGGTAGTTGAAGCCGACGGCGCTCTGCACGCCGGCTTCCGTCGCGGCTGCGGCCACCGCGCGGGCGTCGTCCGCCGTCAGGCCGACCGGCTTCTCGATCCAGATGTGCTTCCCGGCTGCAGCCAGGGCGCAGCCGATCTCCCGATGCAGGAAGTTCGGTGCCGTGATGCTGACGGCCGCCACGCTGTCGTCGGTGGCGAGGTCCTGCCAATCGCGGCTGACGGCGGCGAAGCCGAACTGTGCGGCCGCCTCCTCTGCCCGCCCGGGTACCGCTTCGGCCACCGCAGCGAGCCGCGGGGTCAGCGCAAGCTGCGGATAGTGCTGTCGTACTCGCGAGTACGCCTGGGTGTGCACACGGCCCATCCAGCCGAAGCCGGCAACGGCGACGCCGATGGTGCTCGCGGTGGACGGCCTGGCGGGGGTGAGCGTCATCGATGTTCCCTCTTGTGGCAGCGAATCGACGGAGGATCGGCCGAAATGGGCGACTTTGTCAATACAACCTATCAAATCACTGCTCTATGGTCCCGTCGACGATGACATCGGCCCGGGCCCGGGTGTTGTCGGCCGCGAAGAACAGGTTCTCCTGGACGCTCCAGCGTTCCCAGAGTGGTCGGTGCGATTCGCCGTCGCGAGCGATGCCCCGGCGCAACCGTTCGTCGGGCGGTGTCTCCACCCACACCCGGCAGGCTAGCGACGCCGCAACGGTTGCTCGACTGCAGGTGACGCCTTCGAAGACGACAAAAGGGCGCCAGCTCACGGTCTTCCAGCCCGCCAGCCCATCACCGAATTCATCGCCCACCCAGTCGCGGGCCTGGTAGGTGGCGTCCCGGCCGGCGAGCAGTGGACAGACGACCTGGGCGTCGAACCGAGGCCACCAGCCGGCGAAGTCGTTCCAGGAAACGAAGTCGTCGATCGCGACGACGGGTGCGTCCAGGAGGGCGGCGACGAGCCGGGCGAGGGTGGACTTGCCGGCGCCGGACGGTCCGTCGACCGCGACGATTCGCATACCGACGACGTTCGCACCGCGCGCAATCGCGGCAATGCGCGCCAACGCACCTTTGGTTTCCACAACGGACAGTGTTGCCGTTTCCCTGACCGGCGACGCCGGTGATGTGTCCTTCGCTTCCAACCATGCCCCGGCATGAGGAAGGATGATGCACGGCCCACGACGGCGGCCACCGACCACCGGAAGAGGCTTCGCCATGGACCATTTCGATTTGATCGTCATCGGATCCGGCCCGGCCGGGCAGAAGGCGGCCATCGCCGCCGCCAAGCTGGGCAAGAAGGCCGCCGTCGTGGAACGCCGCAACATGGTCGGCGGAGTCTGCATCAACACCGGGACCATTCCCTCCAAGACGCTGCGCGAGGCCGTCCTGTACCTGACCGGACTGAGCCAGCGCGAGCTGTACGGGCAGGCGTACCGGGTGAAGGACGACATCACCGTCAGCGATCTGTCGGCGCGTACCCAGCACGTGATCAACCGCGAGATCGACGTCATCCGGAACCAACTCTCGCGCAACCGGGTCGCGCTGATCCCCGGCACGGCAGAGTTCCTGGACCCGCACACCGTGCAGGTGGAGAACGAACACGGAGTCAAGCAGAACCTGACGGCCGACAAGTTCGTGGTGGCCGTCGGTACCCGCCCGGCGCGGCCGGGCACAGTCGAGTTCGACGGCGAGACCATCGTCGATTCCGACCAGATCCTCAACATGAACAAGGTGCCGGCGTCGATGGTGGTGGTCGGCGCCGGGGTGATCGGCATCGAGTACGCGTCGATGTTCGCCGCCCTCGGCACGAAGGTCACCGTCGTCGAGAAGCGCGCCACCATGCTCGATTTCTGCGACGACGAGATCGTCGAGGCGTTGAAGTACCAACTGCGCGACCTTGCGGTGACGTTCCGGTTCTCCGAGTCCGTCCGCACGGTGGAGAAGCACGCCGGCGGGACCTTGACCATCCTGGAGTCGGGCAAGAAGATCCCGGCCGACACCGTGCTGTACTCGGCCGGCCGGCAGGGCGCCTCCGACACGGTCAACGTGATGGCGGCCGGGATCGAGCCGGCCGAGCGCGGCCGGCTGGAGGTCAACGAGAATTTCCAGACCTCGGTGGGCCACATCTACGCGGTCGGCGACATCATCGGGTTTCCGGCGCTGGCGGCGACCTCGATGGAGCAGGGCCGTCGGGCGTCCTACCACGCATTCGGCGAATCGGTCGGCGGCAAGCTCGGCGACCTGCAGCCGATCGGCATCTACTCCATTCCGGAGATCTCCTACGTCGGCCGCCCCGAGAAGCAGCTCACGAGCGAGAACGTCCCGTTCGAGGTGGGTGTGTCGCGTTACCGCGAGCTGGCGCGTGGCGCGATCCTCGGCGACTCCTACGGCATCCTCAAGCTGCTGGTGCACGCCGAATCGCGAGAGTTGCTGGGCGTACACGTCTTCGGCACCAACGCCACTGAACTGGTGCACATCGGCCAGATGGTGATGGGCTGCGGCGGCACCGTCGACTTCCTGGTCGACGCGGTGTTCAACTACCCGACGCTGGCCGAGTCGTACAAGGTGGCCGCCCTCGACGCGGTGAACAAGATGCGCGCCATCGCCCGGGTGACGCAGCTCTGACCGGCGTTCGCGGCTAACCGGCGTTCGCGTCGGTGTGGTCGCTGGGCGCGGAGTCCCAACTGGCCAGCAGCGGCAACATCTCCAATGTCCGGGAGTGCGGTTCGGCCGTGTAGACGACCAGTCGCTGCTGTAGATCCTGTGGTGATCCGACGATCTCGATGTCGAACCGGAGTTCGCCCGCGGCCGGATGCAGGATGAGCTTGGCCACCGAGACGTAGTCGCGAACGCCGTTGTCGTCCCACCACGGGCCGAAGTCGCTGTCGGCAGCACGCAACTCGCCGATCAGGGCGGTCAGCAGCCGGTCGTACGGCCGGCGCCCGAGCTCTCTGCGCAGCGCCCCGACCGAGGCCTGGGCGAAGTGCGGCCAGTTGCGGATCCGTTCACGCGCCAGCGGATCGAGGAACAGGAACCGGACGAACGAAGAACCGGGCGCTAGCTCCCGTCCCAGGACGGCGCGCAACAGGTGGTTAACGGCCAGTATCTCGCCGCGGTGCCCGAGCAACACCACGGGCAGATGGTCCAGTGCGGTCATCAACCGCAGCAATCCGGGGTCGGCCCGCTGCGTCGGCTCGGGAAAGGTGTAGGCCCGCCGAGCCGGCGCGGCGAGGTCGCCCAGATGGGCCCGCTCCACCTCGTCCAGCCGCAGGGCCCGGGCCAGCGCGTTCAACACCTCCGCTGAGATGTTGGCCTGGCGGCCCTGCTCGAGGCGGCTGTAGTAGTCCGGACTGAGCCCGGCGAGTACGGCCAGCTCCTCGCGGCGAAGTCCGGGCACCCGTCGAGGTCCTGGGAACGGCTGCATGCCGGCCTGCCCAGGGGTCAGCCGGTCGCGCCGGGAACGCAGGAACGCTGCCAACTCCGAACGGTCACCGGACACGTCCGCAGCCTACGAGCCGGTAGCGGGACCCGGGGTGGTCCTACCGTGCCCAGGTTGACCAGGCACTGGTGGCTGCGGCGATCGACCGGATCAATGGAGTCATGACCTCCACCCCGTTGCCAGCTCCCACGCCGTCGACCACCGGCCGGCTCGCCGGCCGCACCGCCGTCGTCACCGGTTCCACCAGCGGTATCGGAGCGGCCATCGCCCGCACCCTGGCAGGCGCGGGCGCCACCGTGCTGGTCACCGGCCGCGACGCCGTGCGCGGCGCCGCGGTGGTGCAGGACATCCGCGCCACCGGCGGCCGCGCCGACTTCCTCGCCGTCGACCTGTCCGGTTCCTACGCCGAGCTCCGCACCTTCGCCGTAGACGCCGAGGCGGCGGTGGGCGGGCGGGTCGACATCCTGGTGAACAACGCCGGTATCTATCCGGCGACCAGCACCGAGGACCTGCCCGACGCTGACCTCGACGCCATGCTCGCCGTGAACATCCGCGCGCCGCACGTGCTCGTCGCCCGGTGGGGACCGGCGATGGCCGAGCGCGGCGCCGGAGTGATCATCACCGTCGGGTCGTGGATGGCCCAGGTCGGCAGCCCCTACGCCGCGATGTACACCGCCACCAAGGCCGCCGACGAGCAACTGACCCGCAGCTGGTCGGCCGAGTACGGGCAACGTGGCGTGCGGGTGAATGCCGTCGCCCCGGGCGTGACGCTGACGCCCGGCAACGAGGCCGCGCGGGCAGTGCTGGACGCGCTGACCGCCGCGACGCCGGCCGGTGTCGTGGTGGCGCCACAGGACATCGCCGACGGTGTGCTGTTCCTGGCCTCGGACCAGGCGCGGATGGTCCACGGCATCACGCTGTACGTGGACGGCGGCATCTCCGCGACCAAGTTGAACTGACCTGGAACGGCGCACCAGTGGGCAGTCACCGGTCGAACTCGACGGGGAGTGCCCACTCACCCGCTCTGGTCGCGCGCCCGTGCCAGAATCGTGCGCATGGCGGATCTGTCCCGAGGGGCCAACGCGGCGCTGGTCACCGGCCGCGTCGAGGTAGCCGTCTCGGGTGCTCGTCAGGGCGCGGTGGACCTGATGGTGTTTCAGCTCGGCAGCGACCGAAAGGTGCGCAGCGAGGCCGATTTCGTCTTCTTCAACCAGCCGGAGTCGCCGGAGGGTGCGGTCGCCCTGGTGGCAGCGGACAGGATCACCATCGACCTGATCGCAGTCCCGGCTGCGGTGGAGACCCTCGTCGTGGCGGTCGCGCTGGACGACGCGGTGACCGGCTCGCTGGCCGGGATCGCCGGATTGGGCGTCACCGTGACCGGCGGGGGTGAGTTGCACCGTGCTCCGGCCACCGGCCTGACCAGCGAGCGCGCGGCGGTGCTGGTGGAGATCTACCGCCGGGCCGGCGGTTGGAAGGTCCGGAACGTGTCGGCGGGCTGGTCGGCCGGATTGTCGGCGCTGGTCATCGAGCACGGGGTCAGCGTCGACGACGAACCGGCCGCGCCCATCCCGACCGGGCCGCCGGCTCCCACCGGCCCGCCCGTCCGCACCGGGCCGCCCGCTCCTACTGCCACTCGCCCGGCTCCGCCACCGCCGGCAGCCGCCGCGCCGCCCCGACCGGCACCGGGCGCTCCCGCCGCACCGCCGGGATGGCGACCGCCGGGCGGATACCCACCGCCGGGCGGCGACCTGCCGCCCAGGCCCGAGTTCGTTCCGCCGGAGCCGGGTAGCTACCCACCGCCCGGCGGCAGCCTGGCCGGTGCCCGTTGACGCCGTCGATGTTGCGGCTGATCAAGGATTTCGCGGCTCGCATCGACCGGATCGCCGACCAGGATGCCGACCCGGCGGCGCTCACCGGCCGCGCCGGCCACCGGCGGCACGGCCGGCCCGTCCTCCTCGATGCACCTGTCGAGCGGACCCCTGAGGAAGCGCAGCAGGCGCTCGACGAGCTGCGCGCCGACCAGCACCGTCGGATGCGCGGCCGCCGCCGCACCCGGCAGGACGATCGTCAATAGTCAGCGCACTCGCCTCCCGGTGGGGTAGGCGTCTGGCAGGGTGACGGTCATGCCTGACCTGACCCGAGGTGCCAACGCACCACTGACCGGTCCGTCCCTCCAGCTCGCCGTCGCCGGTGCCCGGCAGGGCGCCGTCGACCTGATGGTGTTCCAACTCGCCGGGACCGGAAAGGTGCGCAGCGACGACGATTTCATCTTCTTCAACCAGCCTGCCTCGCCCGAGGGCGCGGTTCGGCTCAGTGCCGCTGACCAGGTGTCGGTGGATCTCGGCGGAATTCCGGCGACGGTCGAGAGCCTGGCCGTTGCGGTGTCGCTCGACGACTCGGTACCCGGATCGCTGGGCGCCATTGCTGGGCTCGGGGTCAGTGTGACCGGCGCCGCCGACCAGCACTCCGCACCGGCGACCGGTCTGACCACCGAACGAGCGGCGGTACTGGTGGAGATCTACCGCCGGGCCGGGACCTGGAAGGTGCGGAACGTCTCCGCCGGCTGGACCGAGGGGCTCAGCGGGCTCGCTGTCGCGCACGGCGTCAGCGTGGACGCCGAACCAGCGGCTGCCCCGCCCGCTGCAGCACCGGCACCGCCCGCTGCAGCACCGACACCGCCGGGCACGCCTGTACACAGCGCGCCTGCATCCAGCACGACTGCGCCCAGCGCGGCTGCACCAGCTCCACCGATCGATCCGGCACCGGTCCGGTCGGTCCCGGGCGAGGCGTCGCTGTCGCTGGTCGAGCGGCAGAAGCTCGACCTGCGCAAGCGCGAGGTCGCGAAGGTGCTGCTCACCAAGGGGGCGCAGCACGAGCGCGCCCGCATCGTGCTGGTGCTGGACAAAACCGGCTCGATGGCCGACGAGTACGCCGCCGGCATCGTGCACCGCGTGGTCGAGCGGATGGTGCCGGTCGCCATCCAGCTGGACGACGACGGCTCGCTGGAGTGCTATCTGTATGCGGTCAAGTTCGCCAAGCTGCCGGACATCCGCATCGAGTACCTGGAGGCGTGGATGGCCGACTTCATCCACATGTCCGGCACGCACCAGGGGATCAACTACAGGGAGATCGGCGGGTACAACGACGAGATCCCGATCATGACCGAGGTGATCGGCAGCCTGGCCGGTCGCACCGACGCGACGCTGGTGCTGTTCTTCACCGACGGCGGCTTCACCAAGAAGAAGGAGATCACCAAGCTGATCTCGCAGGCGTCGAAGTTGCCTGCGTTCTGGCAGTTCGTCGGCATCGGCAACAACAACTTCGGCGTGCTGACCAAACTCGACGAGATGACCGGCCGCACTGTCGACAACGTCGGCTTCTTCCCGGTGACCGATATCGACCGCATCGACGACGCCGAGCTGTACCGGCGACTGCTCTCGGAATTCCCGGACTGGCTCCGGGCGGCGCGGGCAGCCGGAGTACTGCCGGCAGCGACACCGGCTCGCTGAGGCGGGTTCTCGATGACCGCTCAGCTCGCGGGTGTAGCTTAGCCAGGCTCACCGGATCTGCTGGTCAGCATCGTCCGGGAGGCTGGAGGGGTCGTGGCTGCAGGCTCGGGTCTTCCCCAGGTGGCGCTCGACCGGATCGCCCGGGCGTCGGCTTCCGGGGTCCGCACGTCACTGCTCTCGGTGCCCAGCGCGGCCAGCGCACGAGTGGTCGGTCTCGACCCGGTCGGCGAGGTGATGGGCTGCATCGTGCAACACGTGGGTTGGCAGGGCTGGGCCGGTTGCGGCTACTGGATGCCGGGGCAGAACAGCATGCGAACCACCCAGTTCGGTAGTTACCGGCCGTACGTCGACGCGGTCCGGCACGGCTACGACACGGCGCTGCGCCGGTTGTCCGACGAAGCGAGACTGCTCGGGGCCGACGGCGTGATTGACATCCGGCTCACCGTCAGCACTTTGGGCCGGGACAACTACGAGTACGTGGCGCTGGGCACTGCCGTCCGACTGGGCGACCAGCGCTCCGGCCACGGCACACTGCCCGTGGCATTGCCGACGCCGTTTCTCACCGAACTTCCCGGGGCGGATGTCGCCAAGCTGATGCTGGCCGGCTGGATGCCGACGAACATCGTCTACGGCGTTGCGTTGGCCATCCGGCACGACGACTGGCAGACCTACTCCCAGACCCAGCGCTGGGTCAACGCCGAGGTCACCGGTTTCACCGAGCTGTCCAACAACGTCCGACACCAGGCCCGACGGGTGATCACGTCGCAGACCGCCGAGAAGGGGGCGGGCGGTGCGTTGATCACCACGTCATCGGTGCGGATCTGGGAGCAGGAGCCGTCCGAGGGGCACCGCGATCACCTGGCCGAGTGCCGGATGTTCGGCACCGCGATCGTGCGGTTTCCGCGTCCGGGTGTGCCGGCCGGACCAAGGCCCCTTTCCTATCTGCCACTGAACACCCGAACTGGAGAACGATGACCGTCGACCCGAGCACGCTGGGTATTCCGCAGGACGCCCTGCGCCGTCTCGCTGCCATGCGTCCCGGCCAGGAAACGTCCATGTTCACCTCCGACCTGTCGGTGAACGAATTCCTGCTGGTCCGCGAGGCCGGCTTCCGGCCGCTGGGATTGGTCTTCGGCTCGAGCATCTACCACGTCGGTTTCCAAGCCGGCCGGTGGAGCAAGAACCAGGAACTCGGCACGCTGTCCGGGGCGATGTACCACGCCCGGGAGCTGGCGATGACCCGGATGGAGGCCGAGGCCGACGTGCTCGGCGCCGATGGTGTCGTCGCCGTCCGCCTGGAGATCGACTTCAAGGAGTTCGGCTCGGATCTCGCCGAGTTCACCGCTGTAGGAACCGCGGTCAAGGCTGACACCGCGGCTGCGCCAGATGGTTTCGGTTGGAAGCCGAACACCGGCAAGCCGTTCACCTCGGACCTGTCCGGGCAGGATTTCTGGACATTGCTGCAGG
>CAXSEW010000041.1:0-14226 GCA_964236185.1 uncultured Nakamurella sp.
TGGCCGGCCTCGGCGCCGTGCTGCTGCTGTCCGCCGAACGCGGATCGTTCGCGGTGGCCGGCACCGTGTCGTCCATCTACGCCCTGTCCGCCGCAGCTATCAGCCCGCAGATCTCCAACCTGATCGACCGGCTCGGCCAGCGTCGCATCGTGCCCAAGCAGCTGCTGCTGCACATCCCGGCCATCGCGGCGATGATCTGCGTCGCAGTGTTCACCGAACTGACCTGGCCGATCTTCCTGCTGGCATTCCTGGCGGGCGCGTCGCAGCCGATCATCGGGCCGTTGGTCCGCACCCGCTGGTCCACGATGTTGGCCGGCGACCCGCAGCTGCGGACCGCCTTCGCCTGGGAGTCGCTGATCGACGAGGCAGTCTTCATCGTCGGCCCGCCGCTGGCGACTGTCGTTGCCCTGCAGCTGTTCCCGGCTGCGGCTCTGATTCTGGCGACCACTGCGCTGGCCTTGGGCACGCTGCTGCTGCTGACCCAGCGCGGCACCGAGCCGCAGCCTTCCGGCCGCAGCCGCGCCAAGGCCGGCCGGCCCGCCATCCTGCTCCCCGGCGTCGCCGGCATCACCGCCATCTTCGCGCTGATGGGCGGCATCTTCGGTGCCTTCGAGGTGACCACGGTGGCGTTCGCCAAGGAGGCCGGGCACGCCGGCGTCGCCGGGCTCCTACTTGCGTTCTACGCGTTCGGCTCGTTGCTGGCCGGGCTGGTGTTCGGCGTCGCGAAGATCAAGTCGTCGCTGCTCAAGCAGTTCGGCGTGTCGATCGCCGTGCTGGCCGTGGTGACCCTGCCGCTTCCTTTCCTGCCGAACCTGGCGTTCGTCGGCGGCGGGTTGATGCTCGCCGGCGTCGCCTGTTCGCCGGCGCTGATCTCGGGGATGAGCCTGGTGGAACGGATCGTGCCGGCCCACCGGCTGACCGAGACGATGTCCTGGACCGGCTCCGGCATGGCCGTCGGCATCGCGGTCGCCACCCCGCTGGCCGGGGTGGTCATCGATGCCCGCGGCGCGTCCGACGCCTACTGGGTGACGTCCGGGTGCGCAATCGGGGCTGCGTTGGTGGCGCTGCTGGTGCTGGCGTCGTTGCGCCGGTCGATCGCGGCGGTCACCGCTATGGAAGCGGTAGCGGCGGACGCCGAGCGGGCTGACGCAGCGGCGGGGCAGAGCATCGTCAGCGATCTGGCGCCGGCGATGGTCACGACCGGACGCGGCTCGCGGTCCAGCTGAGCAGTTCTGCGAGCGGCCAGGTGTTGACGATCTTCTCCGGCGGTACGCTGCACTCGGCCGCTCGCGCGCAACCCAGCATCTGCCAGTCCAGCTGACCCGGCGCGTGGGCGTCGGTGTCGATGGAGAACAGGCACCCTGCGTCCAGCGCCATCCGGATCAGCCGCAGCGGTGGATCCAGCCGCTCCGGCCGGGAGTTGATCTCGACGGCCACCCCGTGCTCCGCGCAGGCGGCGAACACCTGCTCGGCGTCGAACACGCTCTCCGGGCGGCTGGACGGGCGCCCCCGGCTCGGGCCCGCGGCGACCATCCGGCCGGTGCAGTGGCCGAGCACGTCGGTGTGCGGGTTCTTCACCGCGGCCAGCATCCGGGCGGTCATCTCGGCGGCGCCCGACCGCAGCTTGGAATGCACGGAAGCGACGACCAGGTCGACGCGGCCGAGCATCTCGTCGCTCTGGTCCAGGGTGCCGTCCTCGTTGATGTCGCATTCGATGCCGGACAGCAGGGTGAAGTCCGGCAGCGCGCGATTCACGGCCGCGACGACCTGGAGCTGCTGCTGCAGCCGCTCGGCGGTCAGTCCGTTCGCCACGGTCAGCCGCGGGGAGTGGTCGGTGAGCACCATGTACTCGTGGCCGATCTCCACACCGGTGAAAGCCATCTCCTCGATGGGGCTGCCGCCGTCGCTCCACGAGCTGTGCGTGTGCAGGTCACCGCGAAGCGCCTGCCGGAGGTCCTCGCCGCCCACCGCCAGCGGCCGCAGATCCCGCTCCAGGTCGGCCAGGTAGTCGGGCACCCGACCGGAGAAGGCCTGCTCGGCAACCGCGGCGGTCTTCGGTCCGATGCCAGGCAGGCTGGTCAGGCTGCCGTTCGCCGCGCGCTGGTCCAGCTCGCCGTCGGGCAGCGTGACCAGCGTGGTGGCCGCTGTCCGGAACGCCTTGACACGATAGGTGGGCGACTGCCCGCGTTCCAACAGGAAAGCGATGCGCCGCAGCGCCGCGACAGGATCCATGGGCTCTCCTATGTCAAGCCGCTGCCGGTTGGCAAGTCGGCTCGGCAGTCGGTGGCGAGGTGGTTGATGGTAGCCATACCGGTCAGGTCGGATCGGTCAGGAACGCGGCGATCGCGCCGGGGAAGTAGCCGATGTCCAGCACTCCGCCCAGTTCCCGGGTCGAATGCATGGACAGGATCGGAATCCCGACGTCGACGGTCCGGACACCCAGTGAAGTGGCGACGAACTTGCCCAGCGTCGACCCGCAGCTGACGTCGTTCCGCCCGACGAACACCTGCACCGGTATGTCGACGGCCCGGCAGGCCCGCCGCCACGCCGCGGCGCCGATGCCGTCGGTGCCATAGTGCTGATCGGCATTCATCTTCAGGGCCGGGCCGGCGTTCACCATCAGCTGGTGCAGCGGTTCGAAGTACCCGAGGTAGTTCGGGTTGACCGCGTGAGCGGCGTCGGCCGACAGGCAGCGGGACGCGGCCAGCATCCGGCCCAGTTGCTCCTCGCCGCCGCCGAGCGACCCGACCAGTCGGCGGATGATCCGCTCCAACAGCGGCCCACCGGCGCCGCTGGCCGATCCGGAACCGACCTCCTCATGGTCGAACGCGGCGAAGAAGCTGATGGTGTCCGGGTCGCCGCCGGTGGCGGCCACGGCCAGCAGCGCGACCAGCCCGGCCCAGGTCGAGGACAGGTTGTCCAGCCGCGGAGCCGACAGCAGGTCCTGCTCCCGGCCGAGCAACGCCGGCGCCGTCAGGTCGTGCAGGGTCAGGTCGTGGGCCTCGATGTCCGCCGGGTCGAGCCCAGTTTCTGCGGCCAGGAAGTCGATCAGCTCGCCGTCGACCGGCCGGCCGATCGACCACAGCGGCACCAGGTGCTGCTGCGGATTGAGCGTGAGCCCGTTGGCATTGACCCCCCGGGCCAGGTGCGGCGGCAGCTGGGGAATCCGCAGCAGCGGCCGGTCGATGGCTACCGGCACCGTGCTGCCGTCGATCAGCGCCAACCGGCCGGCCAGACCGAGATCACGGTCCAGCCAGGAGTTCCACAGCGCGCCGCCGTAGACCTCGACGCCCACCTGCTGCCAACCTGCACTGCCGGTGTCGGGCCGCGGTTTCACCTTGAGCACGGGAGAATCGGTGTGCGCGGCCAGGATCCGCAGCCCGGTGGTCGGTCCGGCGCCGTCGGGCAGCCACCAGGCCACGACAGTGCCGTCGACCACGGCGTAGTGCCCGCCAGGTCCGGTGTGCCACTCGTCGGTCAGCGGCTGCTGCACGAAACCGGCCGCTGCCAGCCGCCGGGCGGCCTCGGCGGTCAGGTGATACGGCGTGACGCCAGCAGTGATGAACGACGCCAGGTCCAGCGCTGCGCCGCGATCCTGCTCGGTCAACGGGGCTCCTGTCAGGTCGGTCCGGTCGTGACAACCTACCCGCCGGCGCCGTTCTCACGTACCGTCGAGTATGGATCTTGATCAGGGGCTGTTCGGCCCGGCGAGCGTGACGTGGCGGCTGCACTCGGACCCGACGTTCGCGGTCGGCGGGCTGCGGGCGCTGCTGATGCAGGCGCTGCACCCCCAGGCGATGGCGGCGGTCGCCCAGAGCGGCGGCTTCGAGGCGGAGTATTGGGGCCGGCTCGGCCGGACGTCGGCCTATGTCGCCACCATCACCTACGGCACCACCACGGAAGCCGAGCGCGTCGCCGCCCGGGTCCGCGGCATCCACCGCAAGCTGCGCGGGACCGATCCCTTCACCGGCGAGGTGTTCCCGGTGGACCGACCGGACCTGCTGCTCTGGGTGCACTGCTGCGAGGTCGACTCGCTGCTGTCCACGGCGCTGCGCGGCGGTATGCCGCTCACCGATGACGGGGCCGAAAGCTATGTGGCCGAACAGGTCCGGTCCGCCGTACTGGTCGGCCTCGATGCTGCTGACGTCCCGGCCACCAGAGCCGAACTCGCCAAGTACTTCCGCCGCGTGCGACCGGAGCTGCGGGTCACGAAGGACGCCCGCCGCGCCTTCCGGGCTGCGGTGGCGCCGCCGATGCCCGGCTGGGTACAGCTGCTGACGCCGGCCCGACCGGCCTGGGGCGGCCTGGCGGCGCTGTCGATCGCTCTGCTGCCGCGGTGGGCCCGGCGGATGTACCGGCTGCCCGGATTGGGCGTCACCGATCTGGCGGCGACCGGCGCACTGCGGGCGCTCCGGACCGGTGCGTTGGCGCTGCCCGAGGGCTTGCTCGAGGGGCCGGTCGTGAAGGAGGCGAAGTCCCGGGCGATCGCCTGAGTGGCCCGGTCGGTGCCGCCCAACCGATCAGCCGGCGAGCTCGCGTTCCAGCGGTGTCCGGAACCGCGGCGTGACGCGCAGCGGGCCCAGCCAATCGGCGAGCTGCGCCGCCCGTTCGTGAATCGCCGTCGTGCCTTCCTCGCCGATGTCTTCCAGTAGTCGGAGGGCTATCTCGCCGTCCGCCCGCTGGGCCCAGCCGCCCACCACTCGGCCGTCCCACAGCAGTGTCGGTCCGATGTTGCCGGTGCGGTCGAACAGCGGCGCCCGGTGCGGACCGACGAAGAAGTCCCTATCGACCCAGCCCATCGGCGTGGGGTCAAGCGCTGGCAGCAGCGCAGCCGCAGGTGCGACTTCGGGGGTGCGGTCGAGGTCGTCGGCGAGCACCAGGCCCGGGCCGGTCGACAGGTGCACCTCCTGCGTCGCAACGGCGGTCAGGGCGGTCCGGACCTGACCGCCGGTCCAGCCGGTCCACCACACCAGGTCGGTGAGCGGCGCCGGCCCGAAGGCCCGCAGCCATCGCCGGACCAGTGCGACCCGTGATTCCTGCACGTCCAAACCGCCGAGTCCGCCGGTCATCCACTGCTCCGCCGGCCACCACTCGTTCCGGGTGGCGGTCCAGCCGCCGAACGGTTGACCCCGGACGATCTCCCCGTCCAGCGCGAGGATGGTGAGCACGCGGCTGGTGATCTTCTGCGGCGTCTCGTAGCTCTTCACCGGCACGGGATTGAGCACCGTGGTCAGCCTCGGCTCGTCCTGTACGAGGTCCGTTGCTGACGCCCTGCCGCGGCCGCGTAGCGCCGCGAGGGTGGTCGAGCAGACGTCGTCCAGCCAGCTCGCGACGTCGCCGGGGACAACCCCGGACTTCGTCAGATCGCCCACCAGCTTCTTCCGCTGGGTAGCTGCGACGGCGAGCGCGGACGACGCCTGCAGCACCGGGGCCAGCTCGGTGGCGACGACGAACATGGTGCGGCGCATGGCCATCAGCCGGGTCAGCCGCTTGTCGACGTACATCGCGTCGGCCATGTCGGTCTGGGTTGCGCCCGACATCCGGGCCCACATCGACAGGTACACGGTCGCCGGATCGGTCGCATGCAGCGCCACCACCGCCGCCGCCGCCGCGACCGGGTCGGTGGTGCGAGTTGTCTGTGTGAGCAGGTGCCGGGTCAGCAGACGGCGACGGCGCTCGGCGGTGTCGATGCGGTGCACCGGCTGATTGTCGCTGGTCAAGCGCAAGGTCGAGCCGGCTGCTCGAGAATTCGGACGCGTTGTTCGAGCGACGCCATCCGGTGGTACAGCTCGAGGATGGACAGGACGGCCGGTCGGATCCGGTGACCGGCCTCGCTCCCGATCGGGCTTCGGTCCACCCGCCGCATCAAACTCCTCGGGCGACTCGTCATAGGTCCGGCCACAAAACTTCTGCACCCTGATGGTGACCGTCATTTCTCCAGCATGCTCGCCGGCTTTCCGTCGGCCTGCGCTCAGCCCGGCGATCACCGGGCGACGCCACCGCACTCAGCGCTTGCGCTGGTCAAAGTGGCTGAGTCAGAGACCGACGAGCAGGTCGAACAGGCGCTGGGGGCCGTCTCGCAGGACGTTGTGCGGAGTGTCCCAGCGGTGCACGACGAAGGCGGGATCGGCGGCGAGGCGCTCGGTGGTGGCGCCGAACGGCGAGGTGCTGCCGGCCGGCCAGTCCAGCGCCGCGACGTAGGTCTTGCTGGGGACGGTGCGCCAGGCACCGGTCAGCGTCGAGCGCTGGACCAGGGTGGCGAGCGGGTGGGGACGGGCCCGCTCGTCGAAGAACGGCAGCGGATCAACGGCGATGCCGGTGCGGCCGGCGCCGTCGATGTACCAACGGCGTTGCTCTTCATTGGTCATCGACCAACAGGAATCACCGTCCTCGGGAACGAAGGCGTCCAGGTAGACCAGGGCCCGGACGAGGGCGGGCACTCGATCGGCGGCTCCGCTGATGACGCTGCCGGCATAGCTGTGTCCCACCAGCACGACGGGCTCGCCGTCTTCGTCGCCGGCGGTGACCCGGGTGACCGTCTCGGCAACGTGATCAGCGAGGGTGACCTGGCCGGCGCCGGCCAAGCCGTCCGGTCCCAGTCCGGCCAGCGTCAGCGCCTGCGCCCGGTGGCCGGACTGCCGGAGGGCAGCGACCAGCGGGTCGTACCACCAGCCGCCGTGGCAGGCGCCGGGCAGCAGCACGAAGTTACTCATCGCTCCATTTTTACGCAGTCGCCGCTAGCTGACCAGGACCGGCGGCCCCGACGTCGGGAAGTGAACCACGAACGAAGCAGCCGTGAAAACGACACTCTGGCCGGCCAGTTGTCCACGTAGGACGAGATGCATGGTGTGGTCGCCGGTCTGCACCTGCCCGCCGCCGCAGAGGGACGTGCTGACACCGACCGTGGCGAACTCCGTGCTTTCGCCTGTCTTCAGGGTGATCGCTTTCCGCAGGACGAAGGAAGTGTCAGAACTCAGCGATTGCACGACGCCTTGATCGCTGGCTATCAGTTGGGCGTAGCCGTGCAGGGTCTCGACCGTGAGCGGCAGCTTCGTCGCATTGGTGAGCCTGAACCGCCAGCCGCCACCGGCCTCAGGAACAATTGTCGCCTTGATACCCGGCAGCGGAGCTGCCAACTGCCCGCCACAGTCCATTGACGATGAACCGTCCCCGGTAGAACCACTGGTCCTGCTGACCGAGGCAATGCCCGATGACGTTTCGCGCGACAACGCGGATCGACTGCTCGAAGAACGCGTAGCAGGCAGTTCGCCGCCGGCGAAGCTGAGGTGCCGGCTGGCGATCTGTCTTCCGTCGGATCCGCTTGCGGTGACGTCGACATCTGCCTTCCGCCCCGGTGAAAGAATCGCGTATCCGTGCCATCCGTCGCCCAGATCGGTGATTCCCGCCGTCGACGCGGTGATCGTGACGGCCCAGTTCGCGCCGGTTTTCCCGGCGATCTGTGGGTTCGTGAACGTCATCGAACTGACCCCGCTGCCGAAGGCACCCACGAGGAAGGTCTGCTTACCCGAGATTACAGTCAGGTAACCGAGATTGGAACCGTCCGACAGTGCGGCACCATTGGCGAGGGTGGTGTTGTCACTTCCGGTGACGAGCGCGCACAGCGTGGAGCTCCCCGAGGTACCGACCATTCTGAGAATTGCGGTAGCCGAAAAAACTTTCTCGATCGGGCCCGGTATCACCGGTGTGCCGAAGGAGGTCCAGCCGCCGTCGCAGACATGCGGATCGGCGGGACTCCTGACCGGGGTGGTTGCCACATCGCTGGTTCCGAGCACGGAAGGACCGGTGGCCTCTGATGTGCGGCCGGCCCGGAGGGCGAAGGTGACGCCGACGACGAGCACAGCCACCGCGGCCGCCACCGCCAGCCAGGTCGCCGATCCGCGGCGAGCTGTGGACCGATGGCCATTCCAGCTGGGTCCGCGGGGCGTGACGGAGTCGGCTTCCGCGTGCAGCGCTTCGGTCAGTCGACGTTCGATGTCGTCCATCAGCGTTCTCCGTCGGTCGGTTCGGCGTCCAGTACGGCACGCAGTGCCGACAAGCCCCGGGAGACATGCGATTTCACCGTACCGACGGACGTGCCCATCGCTTCGGCCATCTGGCGCTCCGACAGGTCGAGCCAGTACCGCAGGACCAGGGCCTCCCGGTGGCGCGGGGTCAAGCGGGCCAGTGCCGCGATCACCAAAGCCTGGTCGGCGTACGCCAGTGCCGTCGATTCCGCAGAGGCCACCTCGCCCTCGACCAGCGGTGGTTGTCTGTTCACCACCGCCAGGTGGGCATGTCGGGAGCGGGTGATGTTGACCAGGCAGGCGCGCAGGTACCCGACGGCACGTTCGGGTTCGGTGAGCCCCGACAACTTGGCGTGCAGCCGACTGAACGCTTCCTGTGCGGCGTTCTCGGGGTCATCCGAGCCGAGGAGGTGGGCCAGCCGCACCATGAGGGTGAACTGCTCGCGAAAGATCGACTCGAAGCGGCTCGCTGACGCAACTGCCGGTTCAACGGAAGCAGCCACCGGCGCACCGGCGAGCGGACGAGCAGCGGGCTCGGCCAACGACGTCCAGCCTTTCCCGAGTAGGTCCACCTACCCTCCACTGCTGACCGCCCCGAAAGGTTGAGTCAGCCGGTCGACCGGTCAGTCGTCCTCACCGGCCTGCGCGACGGACCGGTTCACCGCCGAGACGATCGCCTTCAGCGAGGCCCGGGTGATGGAGCTGTCGACGCCTACACCCCACAGCACCTTGCCGTCGATGGCGCACTCCAGGTAGGCGGCCGCGCGGGCGTCACCGCCGGCGGACAGCGCGTGCTCCACGTAGTCCAGGACCCGGACGTCATGACCGGCCTGGCTGACGATGTTGCAGAACGCCGCGACCGGCCCGTTGCCATGGTCCCGGTACACCGACTCCTGTCCGTCGACCACCAGTCGGGCGGCCAGGGTGTCCAGGCCCTCAGGAGCGTCTTCGGGCGTCTCGATCCGGGCCCGGAGAAAGTCCAGCGGCGTCGTCCGCTCCAGGTACTCGTGGGAGAAGTAGTTCCACATCGCCTTGGCGTCGACCTCGCCGCCCTGCGCGTCGGTGTGCGCCTGGACCACCCGGGAAAATTCGATCTGCAGCCGGCGCGGCAGGTCCAGCCCGTGCTCGGTCTTCATGATGTAGGCGACGCCGCCCTTGCCGGACTGGGAGTTCACCCGGATCACGGCTTCGTAGGACCGGCCCACGTCCTTCGGGTCGATCGGCAGGTACGGCACCCGCCAGGTGAAGTGCTCGACCGGCACACCGGCCGCGCGAGCATCCCGGTTGAGGTGGTCGAACCCCTTCTTGATGGCGTCCTGGTGCGAGCCGGAGAACGCCGTGTAGACCAGATCCCCGCCATAGGGATGTCGTTCCGGCACCACCAGCTGGTTGCAGTACTCGACGGTCCGTCGCACCTCGTCGATGTCGGAGAAGTCGATCTGCGGGTCCACGCCCTGACTGAAGATGTTGAGCCCCAACGTGACCAGGCAGACGTTGCCGGTCCGCTCGCCGTTGCCGAACAGGCAGCCCTCGATCCGGTCGGCGCCGGCCAGGTAGCCGAGTTCCGCTGCGGCGACAGCGGTGCCGCGGTCGTTGTGCGGATGCAGGCTCAGCACCAACGCATCTCGACGCTCGAGGTTACGGTGCATCCATTCGATGGAATCGGCGTAGACGTTCGGCGTCGCCATCTCCACGGTCGCCGGCAGGTTGACGATCATCGGCCGGTCGGGTGTCGGCTGCCAGACCGCGGATACCGAGTTGCACACCTCGACGGCGTACTCCAGTTCGGTGCCGGTGTAGGACTCGGGGGAGTATTCGAAGCGCCAGTCGGTGTCGGGGTACTTCTCCGCCCAGCGGGCCACCTCCTCGGCGCCGTCGGTGGCGATCCGGGTGATGCCGGCACGGTCCTGGCCGAACACCACGCGCCGCTGCAGTGTCGAGGTCGAGTTGTACAGGTGCACGATCGCCGAGTGCGCGCCCTCGACGGCCTCGTAGGTGCGGGCGATCAGCTCGGGCCGCGCCTGGGTCAGCACCTGGATGCGGACGTCGTCGGGAATGGCTTCCTGCTCGATGATCTCGCGGACGAAGTCGAAATCGGTCTGCGAGGCGGCCGGGAAACCGACCTCGATCTCCTTGTAGCCCATGGCGACCAGCAGGTCGAACATGCGGCGCTTGCGGGCCGGCGTCATCGGGTCGATCAGCGCCTGGTTGCCGTCCCGGAGGTCGACCGCGCACCACAGTGGTGCCTTGTCGATGACCTTGGTCGGCCAGCTGCGGTCGGGCAGGTCGATCGGGGTGAACGGGGTGTAGCGGGCGAACGGCATCTGGCTGCCGCGCTGCCGGTTGTAGGCGGGCTGGCCCATGGGGATGTCGCCGGCGGGCATGGAAACGCGGGACACGGGGGGAGTGCTCATCAGGGGGTTTCCTTCGGTGCGACTCGGGTCGTCCGGCTCGAGTTCTTCGGGTTCGACCAGCAGCACGAAGTCCCGCGACGGAGGAGCCGGTCTGAGTCAGGCCCCGTCGCGGCGGCTAAGGAGCAGGCTCGAAGAGGCTGCGGTGCGCACCACGTCACGGACCCTACCCCGCCGCTCGGGGCGGCAACAGCTCAGTCCGCGGGTCAGAGCCGCAGCGACAGGTTCGCCGTCGTCGGGACCCAGGCGCCGGCGGGCCGCGGCGCACACAGGCTGTGCAGGGCGTCGCCGCCGAGCGGGGTCGTCGCCCAGGTGGCGGTGAAGGTCGATAACGGCAGCGAGCAGGTGAGCACCAGCCGGTGCGGGGTCTCCAGGAAGATCACCTCGACGCACAGCGTGCCGGAGTCGGTCCAGCCGCCGACGAGCGCCAGCGGTACCGGACCGCTCGGCCCGGTGGCCTCCGAGGTGGCCCAGCCGTCGGTGCCCAGCCGAGCGACCAGCCGGGAGCCCGCTTCGACCAGCGCCAGCGACCAACCGCCGTCGTCGGCGATCAGCTCGACGCAGGTCAACGTCGGTTGATCCGGGCAGAGCTGACCGGCCGGCGAGAACCGTGCGACGTCCCACCCGGATCTGTCCCAGCTCGGCTCGACGGCCGCCGCAGGGAACGGCAGGGTCAGCGTGGACAGCCGGCCGGCGAGCGCGGTGTCGCCCGCGCCGTCCCGCGGATCGTCGCGAAAGGCCGGCAGCAGGTGTTGCCACACCGCATCGAGCAGCGCCTGCATGTCCGGCGTCGCGGCGGTGATCGCAACGACCGCGTCGTGCTCGGGGAGCACCAGGCAGAACTGCCCGTAGGCGCCGTCGCCGCGGTAGCCGTGTCGGGACCGCCAGAACTGGAATCCGTAGCCCTGCTGCCAGTCCGGCCCGGGCTGACCAGCGGTCGACACGTGGGACCGGGTGGCGTCGGCCACCCACTGCTCGTCCAGCAACTGCTGGCCCTGCCACCTCCCGCGGTCCAGATACAGCTGGCCGAGGGCGGCAATCGCATCCGTCCCGGCGTGCAACCCGCTGAACCCGATCTCGCGCCCGGAGCTGTCGCGCTGCCAGAACGCCTCCTCGATGCCGAGCGGCTCGAACAGCCGGGGACGCAGGTACGACGTCAAGCTCTGCCCGGTGACCCGCTGGAGGATGGCGGCAAGGGTGAAGGTGTTCGGCTGGTTGTAGGCGAACACCGAGCCGGGTTCGCGCTCCGGCGGCACCCGCAGGAAGCCGCGGACCAGGTCCACCGGATCCTCGGCGACCGCGCGGCCCAGCGTCTCCGCGGTATGCCCACTGGACATCGACGCGACATGGCGGACCACCATGGCGCGGCTGCGCTGGTCCGGAACGTCGGCGTCCAGCTCGGGGAAGTAGGAGAGCACGGTGCGGTCGAGATCGACGAGGCCCTCCGCGACGGCGAAACCGGTCGCGGTGGAGGTGAAGCTCTTGCTCAGCGAGTACAGCAGGTGCACCCGGTCGCGGGTGTAGGGCGCCCACCATCCGGATGCGACCAGGTGGCCGTGCCGAACGATCATCAGGCTGTGTGGCTCGATCTCCGGCGCGGCCTCGACCGCGTCGAGGAAGGCGGCGATCCCCGCAGGGTCGATCGCCTGCGCGGACGGAGAGCTGACCGGCAGCAGGGTGGCAATCACGCTGGGACTGTAGACCCACTTCGCCCGGCACCCGGTCCAGTGGGTTGGCGCGGTCAGGTAGGTCAGTGATCCCCGAGCGGCGGGGGGTAGACGTCGCGCACGTTCTGGTCGACCTGCGCCGGCGACAGCCGCCTGGACATCGCCGCCGCGTAGACCACCACACTGAAGACGGCCATCACAGCCATGTCCCAGCCCAGACCGAGCCGGCCGTCGCCGCCGATCCAGACGGTGTCGAACACGCCGATTCCGCCGACGATGCCGCCGGGCCCGTACTGGGTGAAGTAGATGATGGCGCCCATGCCGATCAGGTACGGAAACAGCCAGACCGCGGCCGCCCAGTCCAGCGAGGTCTGGTTCGGGTTGAGCTTGAACGCGGCCGACAACGCCATCAGCGCATATCCGATCAGCAGCACCAGCATGAGCGTGGTGTACGTGCCCCAACCGGACCACATGATGATGAAGTTGGCCAGGACGAACGCGATGGGCGACAGCACATTCCCCATCGGCAGCCGGTAGGCGCGCGGCAGGTCCGGTTTCTGCAGCCGCAGGGCGCCCAGTGCGAGCGGCGCCCCCGCGTACATCAGCACCGACGCGCTGGTGACGACACCGACCAGCTTGCTCCAGCTCGGGAACGGCAACAGGAAGATCAGGCCGATCGCAGCTGTCACCAGGATGCCGAACACGGGGATCTTCCGTCGCGGCGAACAGTTCTCGAACGCGGTGGGGATGTAGCCGTTCTTCGACAGCCCGAAGCTGATCCGCGAGGACGACGTGAGATAGATCAGTCCGGTGCCCGTCGGAGAGATGATCGCGTCCAACCGCAGCAGCGCCGCGAGCCAGACGATGCCGGCCAAGGTGGCCACTTCGTAGAAGGGGGCGCCTTGCAGAGCGATCAGTGCGGGATTCTTGGTGGTCGGGTCGACCAGCCCGGCCCAGGTCGCGCCGTGGGCCAGCAGGGCCGGATCGAGTGCACCGATGAAGGCGACCTGCACGCCGATGTAGACCGCAGCGCCGAGCAGAATCGACAAGATCACCGCCCGCGGCAGATCTTTCTTCGGGTTCTTGCTCTCCCCGCCCAGTTGCACGGCCTGCTCGAACCCCAGTAGCGAGAAGATGATGGCGCCCGGCACGGCGAGGATCACCGACTTGAATGCCGCGCCCTTGACGAAGAAGCCACCGCCCGCGGTGAAGTTGCCACCGTGGAAATGGCCGATCACCAGGATGAGAATGGTGGCGATCGGGAGCAGCACCTTCCATGTGGTCAGCGCGTTGTTCACCTTGGCCAGGAACGACACCCCGATCAAGTTGATGACGACGAACAACACCATGAACACCACGGCGAAGACGATGCCGAGGCCGGACAGCTTTCCCTCGTTGTAGAGATTGAGGTCCTTCGCCCACTTGTAGCTGGACATGTACTGGATGGCGGCCAGCACCTCGATCGGTGCCACTGCCGCGGCCTGGATGTAGGTGAACCAGCCGAAGGTGGCGCCGGCCAGACTGCCGAATGCGTAGTGCGGAAACCGGCTGGTGCCACCGCTGACCGGGAACAGGCCGCCGAGCTCGGCGTGCACCAGCGCCAGGACGAGAATGATGATGGTGCCGATGACCCAGGCGATCAGCGCCGAAGGACCGGCGATGCCGACCGCGGTCAGCGCGCCGAACAACCAGCCGGAGCCGATGATCGACCCTTCGGAGGCCCAGAGCAGACCGAAGAAGCCGACCTTCCGGTCCATGCCCTCCCCGTCGAGTTTCGGCTGCTGGATAGGAGTGTCAAGCTGTGTCATGCATCCTCCCGACGGTCGGCGGACCGGTTCGGTGGTCGGCCTCGGGCACATGCTCCATCGCTACTTAGCAATCGTCAAGAGTGCGCTTTCCCGGTCGGCGGCGGGGTCAGGACAAGAAATCCACCAGAAGTTCCGACAGCGCCTCCGGCGCCTGCACCGGAATCCAGTGCCCGCCCGGAAGCCGCTCGTACCGCCAGGGCCCGTCGACGTAGTCGGCGGACAGGGTCATCTGCTGCTCGGACAGGAACAGGTCGCCCGCCGACCACACGCCCAGCACCGGGCCGGCGACGGGGTGCATGGGCGGGAGGGTGGGCGT
>CAXSEW010000042.1:0-14179 GCA_964236185.1 uncultured Nakamurella sp.
CCGGTCAGCCCATCCAATGACGCCTGACGGCGGTCCCGCGCCGCGGCCATTCGGTCGGCCAACGATTCCTGCCGGTCGTTAGCGGCGTCGGAGCGGTCGTTGCCGGAGGCGACCCGGTCGACGTGGGAGTAGGCCCGGTCCGAGTCGGCCGCCCCCACCATTCGGGCAAGTTCGGTGTCGCCGCGAACCCCGGCCTCCGGGTTTTCGAGAATGTGCTGCTGAGCCATGGACCGGCGCCGTGCTTGTCCGTCTCGCATGTACGCCGCCTCATCACGGCGGGCGCTGCGGTCGTCCCGCCGGCTGGCGGCGGTATCTCGTTGACGACCGGCCTGGTCACGTTGCCGGCCCTGCTGGTCGGCCTGTTCGCCGCCGCCGCTGTGCTGCGGGTCTTCCGAACCACTATCTGTGGGCATGCATCCGTCCTCGCCTGTCGCATTTCCTACAGGTCTACGTTCCCTCTGAGGGATCGCTGCGCACGGTTGCACGGCCAAATGCTCGCTTCATGACTGTCCGTATCGCCTGCCCCGCGAGAATGTGCGAATCCAAGCGGCGTTCGGTGATGATGCGGTAACGATGCCGACAGCGTAGAGGATCAATCGAGGTCGTCTTCAACTGACCTGCCTGATTCGTCATTGAGGTGATGGCAGCCAATGGTTCTCATCGGGCAGATACCCCAGCAGGCGGGGCGCATCACCGACCAGCGCGTCGATCAACCGCTCAGGCGCGGCCTCATCGTTCCAGGCGATCGCCGGTTTCCGGGGTCGTCGTAGTCGTGGGCGGTGCAGTGCTGCGCGATCACTTCGGTGGCGCCGGGAACATCGCGGCGGACCCGGCGGATCGCCGCGATCAGCTGGATCACGGTGTCCTGGGTGGCGACCGCATCATCCAAAATCGTCGAATCAAGAGCCCGGCGGGACGTGCCTTTCAAAGCCCCTGTTTCGGCGACCACCGCCTTCACCGCATCGGAGATCCGGTTCGGCGACGTCGATGCGGCCAGCCGGCGCCGCCAATACGTCGAGGTCGTCGGATGAAACGCCGCAGCGGTCACCGCCAGCCCGCACGCGGCCTTCCAACGCAGGTCGAAGGCCACCGCATCGACCGTCTGAAAGGCCATACAGCGCTGGCAACGTCAGCACCGCAGCCATCACATCCACCGGCACCGACGGCCGCCCAGAACCCGACGGGAACAGGTCCACGAACATCGAGTCGGGGAACAGCGTCCGTCGATGCGCAGCCAAAAACGCGAACACACTGCCCGGCTTCAACAGATGCCCGGCCACCGACTCCACATCTGCGAAGCTCGCGCCTCGGCATTCGTGTGCGCGGAGTCAGGCCGCGTCGAGGGTGTCGAGCAGGGCGCGGGTTTCGGTGACGACCCGCTCTTGGAAGGCAGGGTCGCGCACCTGGTCGGATCCGTCCATGGGGTGACCCTTTTCGTCGTAGTAGACGCCGGTGGCGGTGTTGTCGGCGGTCAGGATGGTGGTGATGACGCGGGCGGCCCGTTTGGGGGTGCTCCAGTATTTGATGAGCGGTGCGATGGGCGAGAGCACGTACTTGGACAGTAGGCGGACCGCGACGTTGGCGTCTCGTCCGAGGTTGGAACCGGGGCTGAAACCAGGTTCGACGGCGTTGAAGCGGAGCCTGGGGGTCTCGCGGGCGAAGGCCAGGACGGCGGCGAGGTTGCCTTGTTTGGAGGTGGCGTAGGCGTCGCCGCCGGGCAGCTTGGATCCACCGGGAGTGAGCCATTCACCGCGGGCGCTGGCCTCGGCGGAAATGTAGCGGGCGCCGCGAAAGCCGCTGATCTTCGCCGGTCCGCGCGTGGGATCTTCGACCGCTGAGACGACGAACACCACGTTTGCGCCGTCGGGCAGAACGGGAATCAGCACCTCGGTGAGGGCGAACGGCCCTAGGTGATTGGTGGCGTAGGTGCCGTCCCAACCCTGGGGTGAGGTGAAGGGGACCGTCGGGAAGATGCCGGCGTTGTTGAGCAGGCCGGTGATCGGCAGTTTCAGTGCAGCGATGTCGGCGGCTGCGCGGCGGGCGCTGGTGATGTCGGACAAGTCGCAGACCACGCCGACGGCCCGGCCGCCGAGCGCGTGGATTTCCTGTTGAACGGCGTCGAGCTTGCTCTTGCTCCGGCCGACCAGGACCACGGTCCCGTGGCGGGCCAACTCGAGGGCGGTGCGGTGACCAATACCCGATGTCGGGCCGGTGATGATCCAGGCTTTCGTGTTCAGGGTGTCCGGGGTCGGTTGTGACATGGCTGGTCCTCTGCTTGTGTGTGGAAAGGTCGGGATGAGGCGGCGCGGGAGCGAAGTCGGGGTCAGCCGAGGACCCGCCACAGTGCGGCGAACGCGACGCGGCTGTACTCGTCTGCGCGGTCGGGTTGCCGGAGGATCGCATCGACGGTCGCGTCGGCCATCGCGGTCATCAGATCCAGCAGAAAAGCCAACGGAGCTGACCGAACCGGTCCGTTCTGCCGGCTGCGGTCCAGCAGGTCGGCGATCCCGCCGAACCCGGAACGTGCGGCCTGCCGGCTCTCGGTGGTGATGTCGTCGGAGACGTCGAGCTGGGCCAGCGCGCGCCGCTTGTCCGGGTGAGTCCTCGCCCACCGCAACCACTGATCCCACAGATGCCGCACCTGATCCTGCGGGTCGTTTCCGACTGGAAGCCCGTCGATGGCGGTTGCCCCCATCTCGGTCTTGAGGGACACGTACAGCTCGTTCAGCAGGATCGACTTGGTGTCGAAGTACACGAACAGCGATCCGTTCGATACCCCGGCTTCCTTGGCAATGGCAGAGGTCGAAGCACCCAGACCCTCGGCGGCGACAACCCGGGTCGCTGCGAGCAGGATCGAGTTTCGTCGATCTTCGCTTCTCGGTCGCGCCATCGACGTCACGATATAAGAGAGTGAGTGCTCAGTCAATCGGCGGACAGATCATGTTTCGGCGTATCGGGTTGCCTGGCGACAGGTGCTCGCCGTTCTAGCCGACGGTGTCGTGGTCGACCACACCGTCGAGCAGGGCAACCCCGCCGACGCACCACGACTTGCGCCGGCGATGAAACGGGTGATCGCCCGCAACGGCCGGAAAACTCGAACCGTCACCGCAGACCGCAGTCCGTGCGGCGAGCAGAGCGTCCAAGATGACCTGCAGGCGCTCTGGGTTCGACACGTGGTGATTCGTTCGAAAAGTTGAGCCCGGCAGAGCCAGACAGACCGTCGAGAGACGCCCGGCGTTCCGCCGGACCATCGAGTAGCGGACCGGCTGCGAAGGTCGGATCAGCACCCTCAAACGCGGATACGGCCTGGTTCGCAGCCGCATCGCGAGCGCCGAAGGAGCCAGGACCTGGGTCGGACACGGCATCCTGCCCCACAACCTGGTCAAGATCGCCGCTCTCACCGTCTGAAATCCCACCGCGGGGACGCTCGATCCGCAAGGAACCCGTCGGCGTCGACCCCAGCCCGCCCGCGACCACGCGACCACGGACTATTTTCAGGTCGAAGCAGATAGGCGAAAGTGCCCGGCGTGGTCAGTGGGTCAAGAGAGACCCTGTAACGCAACTCTGTCCGCTTTAGTTGTAAGACCTTACGAGATGCATGCACGAGTTTCTTGACATCCGTGACAGAAACGATCGTTTTTATACAATCACTGCTGAACCGGTGTGCTCTGCTCCGCGGCTGCCGCCGTCAACGCTTCAGGCCATGATCACCGGCATCGCTCGGTCCCGTCCGTGCGGAAGTCGTCGGCATAGATTATTGAACCCCGTCACGCCGCTTGACCGCGACGTCCTTGTCCATCACGACATTCACCGGAGCGGCCGGAACTGTGGCGCAATCCGAAAGCCCAATTTCAGCGTTCAAGTCCCGGGCGCGAAACCGGACAGCAGCCCCGTCCACGGCGCAGGCGGCAGGCAGCGGAGCCGCGGATTCTCGGGAGCGGTGACTACGCCACGTGCAGTTGCCACAAGGTCAGTGCCGTGCGTGCACGGTAGCGTCCGTCTGGCGTGCGGATGTCATATCCCAGGGCCGCGGAGATCGTTTCGATGCGGTAGGTGACGCTGCTGTGGTGCATGTGCAAGGCGACGGCGGCCTCTCTGATGGAGGGGAGCCAACCGTAGCTGTCGAGCAGCTTGATGTCGGATTGCCCTTTGGCGGCTGTTGCACTGGCCAGTCGGGTGATGGCCTGGACGTCGGGCAGAGCGGCGACGTCGGCGCGGTCCAGGTCGGCGAATGCGATGACGCAGCCGAGGTCTTCGGTGGTTGTCCACCGTGGCCACCGGCCGCCGAGAGCGGCGAATCGGACGCCTTTCCGTGCGGCTCGCCAGGAGGCGGAGCAGTCTTCCACCGGTCGTGCAGGACCTACGCAGACGGCGGCGCCTGCGGGCGCAGTCCCGGTGGGGGCTTGGGTGGTCGTAGCCAGGATGACGGCCAGGGTGCCGGACATGGCTGCGGCTACGACCCGTCCGCTGGCCGTTGCCGCAATGGTGTTTCGCAGCTGCGGAAGATTGGTCTCCGCTTGCGCGGCGCCCTCGACTGCGATGACGCGTACAGAGGCGCCGACGTTGAAGCCCAGAAGACGTGCCGCGCGGGCGGTATCGGTTTCGGAGGTCGAGCCGTTGATCAACAGGTGAAGCGTGGCCGCGTGCGCCAGACCCAGCTGCGGCGGCAGGGTGTCCTGCCGGCGGGCATGCAGGGTGGCGATCGCAATGGCCATTCGTTCGATGATCAGATCGTCCCACTCGTGGGTGCCACCGTCGGCGGAGGTCCGTTCCAACCAGACCCGGCCGACGGTCTGACCATCCAGGATGATGTCGTGGACCAGAGCCAGGGCGCTGGGTCCGGTGGAAGCCAGAACTCGACCATCGGTGCCGATCGTGCAGACCTGGGCTTGATCGTCAAGAACGGCCCCCGCAGTTACTTCGGAAAGCACAGCGGTGGCTCTGGTCACCGCTTCCAGGTCGGCGTTGTGCAACACCAGCTGGTCGAAGAATTCGACAACCCTGAGGCCACGCTCAGCACTCGAATCCAGACCGCCGAGCTTGCTCAGTAGGCCGTGCACCCGCTCAGCCTACCGCGGGTAACACTGCAAACCATAGACAGTTGGCGGAAAATAAGGGGTAGCCGTGCGACGCTTGGCGGAAGCCTGGCCAGCAGTGGTGTGAAACGATCAGGGCTTGGCCGGACCGTCGGAGGGAGCACCTTGTGTCGAGAAGGTCGGCGACGGTTCGGGCTCACCGGCCGCGGGCGTTGGATGCAGAGCTGGCCGCCTTGCAGGTGATGATGCCGAGCATCGACATCGACGATGTCGCTGCTGCGCGTCTCACCGAGGTAGGCATCGTCAAAGAGATGCGCGGCAGCGGTGATGCCCGGCAGGTCGACATTACGGACCTGATGTGTCCACGGCCCGGCGACGGCGGTGTGTCGATACGTGTCTACCGACCTCACCTTCGCACCGGCCGGGCGTTGCCGACGTTGTTGTTCATTCACGGCGGAAGTTTCGTCACCGGAGGCTTGCACTCGGAAGATAGCCGCTGCGAAAGGTATGCGGTGCAGGCGGACTGCGTGGTGGTGGCGCTGGACTATCGGCTGGCGCCGGAGCACCCGTTTCCCGCGGGTCTGGATGACTGCCATCTCGTCTTGACCTGGCTGATAGCCCATGCGGATGAGCTCCACCTGGACGTAAGTCGGGTGGCCGTGGGTGGGCTGAGCGCCGGCGGAGCTTTGGCCACGGGTCTGGCTGCCCGTCTGCGCGATGAAGAAGGACCCCCGCTGGTGTTGCAGCTGCTGCTCTTCCCAGTGCTGGATGCCAGCGCCGGCACCCCGTCTGCCCAAGCTTTCACCGATACCCCGATCTTGACGTCGTCAATGGTGGCGTCGATGTGGCGAATGTATCTGGGTCGCGAATGGCCGCAAACGGATCTCGAACCGCCAAGGTATGCCTCCGCCGCGCACCTGGACGACGTGACCGGTTTGCCGCCGGTGTACCTGTGCACAGCGGAGTTTGATCCCCTTCGCGACGAGGCGCTGCGCTACGCGCAGCGGCTGCTGCAGGGCAGCGTGACGGTGGACGTTCGGCTCTACGCACGGGCCTTTCATTCGTTCGACTCCTTCGAGGCAGCGCGGCTTGCGCAGTCCGCGTGCCGGGAGCAGGTCGAAGCTCTGCGTGGAGCGTTCGCCTGACCTCGATTCCGCCACGTGGCGGAATTTCTGGTGTCAACGTCAGACGAACGACGGTAGGAACCGGGCATCGACCGCTCTAGCGTTTGCGACACCCCCGTTCCGGTGCGAACCCAGGCTCAGGCCCAAGTAACGCGCTCTGCTGAGAGGATTTCAATGATGTTTCCTCATTCGAGGACCCGCCCCGTTCTTCTTGCCGTGACCCTGGCCGCAGCGCTTTCAGCTTCGGCGTGCAGCAACTCCACCGCCCCAGCGGCCGCCGACTCTAGCTCCGACTCCAGTTCCAGCTCCGCGGCACCCAGGAGCAGCAGCGCAGCCGTGGTTCCCAGCGCCAATCCCACTACGGCTCCGAGCGCCAGTACGGCCGCGTCGGGCGGAGCGGTCAGTTCCGCCGCCACGTCCACGTCCGGAAGTTCAGCGATGACCAGCGGTCCCGCGGCAGCAGGCCCCACGGCCACCGCCATCCCCGGGAAGACGATCAAGACGCTGCTGTTCGTGAACCCGCTGCCCAACTACCCGGCCTGGAAGACCATCGGCGAATGCATGAAGAAGGAAGCGGAGCGGAACGGTATTACCTTCAGTCAGGCCGGCCCGAACGGCAACGGCGTGGACACCAAGTTGATGCTGGACCGCATGCAGCAGGGCATCGCCAACAAGGTGGACGCCATCGTGACGTTCCCGGTCAGCACCGAGCAGTTCGACCCGATCTTCCTGCAGGCCAAGAACGCGGGCATCTACACCGCCACCGTCGAAGGTGGCCAGACCAAGAACCAGACCCTCAATGCCGGAACCTCCTTCACACAGTTCGGTGAGCTGGCCGCCAAGGCGGTCGCCGCCAAGGGCGGCCAGCAAAACGTCGCGTTCTTGACCTCCGGGCCGACGGGTCCCGATGCGGAGTACGTGCGTTCCTTCACCGCCGCGGCCGCCGCTCACTACCCGAACATCAAGGTCGTCGACAGCCGCTTCGACGGCGGCGTATCCACCAACACGGTCGATCTGGCTACCGCGATGATGACAGCGCATCCGGAGCTCAACCACTTCGTCACCAACGAAGGCACGGACACCCCCGGCATCATCGCCGCGATCAAGGCCAAGAACCTGGTCGGCAAGGTCTTCTTCACGACCAACAGCATCTACAGCGGATCGGTCGAAGGCATGGACGCCGGCATCGTCTACTCGTTCCTGCTGCAGAACATGTGCTCCATCGGCACCACACCGGTCGATGCCCTGGTCAAGCTGTCCAAAGGTGGGAGCGTGCCGTTCAGCATCCCCACCGAGATCAACTTCGCCACCAAGGACACGGTGAAGCAGCTCACCGCCAGCGGAGACCTGCAGTGAGCAGCCCGCAAAATGCTCCCATGCTGCGCTTGGAGAACGCGACCAAGAATTTCGGCCACGTCCAGGCCCTGCACTCGGCTTCGCTGGACGTCTATCCAGGCGTGATCCTGGGCATCGTCGGGGACAACGGCGCCGGCAAATCGACGATGCTCAAAATTCTGTCCGGTCTGCTGCAGCCCGACACCGGAACCCTGACCATCAACGGGCAGAGCGTGCAGATGTCGACCCCTGCCGACGCCCGCACCCACGGCATCGCCACCGTCTACCAGGACCTCGCCCTGGTGGAATGCCTGGACATCGCCACCAACCTGCACCTGGGTGACGTGCCGAAGAAACGGTTCTTCGTCGACCGCCGAAAAATGGAGCGAGACGCCGAGCGCATCCTGACCGAACTGCACGTGCGGGTCGGCTCGGTCCGCACCCCCGTCGGGATGCTCTCCGGCGGTCAGCGGCAGATCATCGCGATCTCCCGGGCGGTCCGCCTGGACCGAGCCAAGATCATCCTGCTCGATGAACCCACCGCAGCCCTGGGCATCCAGGAACGCGGCCACGTTGGCGACATCATCGCCCAACTCCGCGCCCAAGGCAAAGCGGTCATCCTGATCTGTCACGACATCGAATTCGTCTTCAACTACTGCGACCGGATCACCGTGATGCGGCTGGGCCGGACCGCGGCCACCCGCGTCGTTCGCGACACCAACCGCGACGAGATCATCGGCCTGATCACCGGTGCTCGAACGGATGTAAACGCATGACCACAAGCACCCGCGTAGTGAAAGGTCACGATGTGCCGGACGCGGTGCCCACCACCACCGGCCGTCTACGCCGTATTATGGCCAGCTCCGAGCTGACACTGGTCGGGGTTCTGATCATCGTTGGTGTCGGCGCCGCCCTGCGCAATTCGACGTTCGCGAACACCGACAATCTGGTCGAGATCGTCCGAGCCGCGGTGGTCACCTTCATCGTGGCCTGTCCGCTGACGCTGATCACCATCGGCGGCGGCTTCGACTTCTCGGTGGGCTCGGTTTTCACCCTTGGCGGCGTGTCCGCGGCCTGGTTCATGACCACCGGCGGCATCACCTGGCCGCTGGCGATCTTGTTGGGCGTCGCGGTGGGCGCACTGGTCGGGGTGATCAATGCGCTGATCATCCAAAGACTTAACGTGCCGCCCATCATCACTACCTTGGGGACGTTCTTCTTCATTGGCGGTGTCGTCGTGTTGTTCACCGGAGGTATCGACATCTCGCCGCTGCCCACACAGTTCAACACCCTGGGGACCGGCTCGGTGCTGGGCATCCCCAACGTCATCATCGTCGGCGTCGTCGTCGGCGTCGTGTACCACACCGTGCTGCAGCGGACCCGTTTCGGGTACAACGTCCGCGCTCTGGGCGGCGGGCGGTTGGCCGCCACCGAAAACGGCATCCCTACCCGCCGGCTGGACATCTGGCTGTATCTCGGTGGCGGCGCGCTCGCCGCATTCGCCGGCATCGTCTACTCAGCACGCACCGGCAGCGGGCAGGTCAGCTCCGGCGGCGCATCCATCACCCTGACCGCGATCAGCGCCGTCCTCATCGGCGGCACCAGCCTCTTCGGAGGCCTGGGCACCATCACCGGAACCGCGCTCGGGGCGCTGCTGTTCGCCGAAATCGACAACGCTCTCGCCGTCGCCAACATCGACGCGCTGTACTCCAACATGATCATCGGCGGCATCCTCGTCCTCGCCGTGGCAGTCGACAGCCTCCGTCGCAAGCGGATGTTCGCCGTTCACTGATCTCGGCCGCTCGTAATCTCGTCAGCCCCACTTTCTAGCTTGCTGAACGCTGCACGCTGCTCAACTTCCCGAAGGAACCCCTCCATGAACGCACCTGCCCTAGAAGCGCTCGATCCGACACTCGCGGCCCTATTGGCAGCCTCCAGCGGTCAAATCTTTCCCCCCGCCCGCAACCAAAGCCCCGAGCAGCTCCGCAAGAACGTAGATGCCTACGTCGAGAGCCTGTGCGCAGGAATCCCACCAGAGTCGGTCGCGGACGTCGAAGACCTGTTCATCCCGGGCGGCGCCCACGAAGTACCGGTGCGCATCTACACCCCGCCGAACCCGCGGGCCACGATCGTGTACTTCCACGGGGGCGGATACGTAGCCGGCAGCATCGACACCCACGACCGGATGACCCGCCGGCTGGCCAACGGGGCACGAGCGCGGGTCGTATCCGTCGACTACCGCCTCGCTCCCGAACACCCCTACCCCGCCGGTCCCGACGACTGCATGACCGCCACCGTGTGGTCGGCCGATCGATTCACGGGCGACCCGCTTGTGGTGGCCGGTGACAGCGCCGGCGGAACGATGACCATCGCCGTGACCTTGATGGCCCGCGACACCCGCGGCCCGAAAATCGATGCTCAGGTACTGATCTACCCGGCCATCGACCCCAGCGGTTCCACCGAATCCAGGCGGCGTTTCGCCACCGGTTACGGGCTGACCCAAGCAGATATGCAGTACTACTCCGATGTCTACCTTCCGGACCCGCACATCCGCACCGACAATCCCTACGCCGACCTCTACCGCCGCCACGACCTCCACGATCTACCCCCGGCATTGGTGACCACGGCAGGGTTCGACCCGCTACTGGACGAAGGCGCCGAATATGCGGCCCGCCTCATCCGATCAGGTGTCCCGGTGACCTACCAGCCCGCACCAAGCCTCGTCCACGGCTACATCGATCTGGTCGCGGTCGTCCCACAAGCAAACGTCGCCCGCGAATACATCATCAGCTGGATCGATCACATGATCACCATCCTCTGACCCAGGTTTGTCCGTCTGAAAGAGGACGACACCGCGGCGTTGGCAACGATGTTCTTCGCCCACGCGTGGTGGCGCTGATTGGGGCGCGTCGGTGCAGAAGATGAACGCCGCGTTGACCCACCGTGACGTCATCGGCCGGGGCAAAGGTGACCGGTGAGATGCGCTCCGATGCGGGCAGCGTTGGGGTCGTAGACTCTTCCCTGCGGTTGAACCTCGTTGCTGCGATGCTGCGAGGCTAACGAACGGTGATTGTAGTTCCGGAAGTGATACCCGGCGGCGCACTGACCATCGCTGTCCGGAGAGTTGGCGGGGGCCGCCCGATGGGCGGGTAAGGAGCCGGCCGGCGTCGCGCCCGCAGCGTATGGCGCATCGGGCTACATGTTGATCGAACGATCTATCGGTTGGGTCAGCCGAACCAGACAACTTGCGCGTGCTGGCATCGGCGAGCAGTGGCGCTGTGGAGTTGTGGCGCTCACGGCCGGCCGGGCCATCGGATGAATCCGGTGGCCCGGCCGTTCGGGTCAGGCGGCTTGGGTGGAGCAGGACTTTGGTGTAGCCGTCCTGCGGCGCGTCGAACCTTTCGTACGCATCGACTGCCTGATCCGGGGTAGATCGTGAGAGTCGATGAACGACGGCGTCGCGCGGCCGCTTCAGCGGGCAACCCGTGATGGGCAAGCACCGGGCCAGGTCGCCGATCGTGCAGTCGTGGCTATAAGCATCGCCGAGCAGGATCGACAGGGCGTCGGAGCTGCTGATCCGCGAGACCCAGCCAGCTTTCTACAGCGTGAGGGGTTGCTACGAATGCCGTTACAACGTCTCATACCTCCGCGATCGTCCGGACACGAGAAGCGTTACACCTCAACGATACTGTCTCAGATTCGATCGTTTGCGGACACAACGGAGGTGTCTCTGTAAGGAGTCGATAGTTGTGCCATCCGCATCTGTCGGGGCTCAGCTGGCCTGCTCGCGACCGTCAGTAAGTGCACTGAGGCCCCGGTTGAGAAGTTGCAAGGGTGAATCGCAGACCTTTGGCTGCCGGTGTCGCGGTCAACGTCGGTCGCATCTGTTCAGCAGGGGCGGCCGCACTGATCTTCACCAGCAAGGAGTGGTGTCCGGTATTGCCGCTGCCGGCAGCAGCCCGTCGACCTGTCCGATGACGAACCCGACCAACCATCGGTCAAGCCAGCGTCCTGCTCGAGCGGCCGGATGGCTGCCGAACGGTTGTACCTACGGTGCGATCTCTGGCCGCCGCTGACGGCCACGCCCCCCTTCCGATGCCAGGTACGGCCAGCGCCGAACCGTGCAACGGAGACGGCCACGCCAACGGCGCCTTGGCTACGAACCGTACGTGCCGCCGGCGGACAAAGTTCCCGCCGGGACACGCAGCGCCCGGTGGGCAACCTCAGGACGCAGATGAAAGGACACGCAGATGACCGAAGTGACCGCCCACCACGGCCTGTTCAAGAACTCCAAGCTGCACGTCGACGACACCGGCGGGCCAGGCCGGCCCGTCGTCCTCATCCACGGCTGGCCGCTCTCCGGCGAAGCGTTCAAGCTGCAGGTCGGCGTTTTCGCCGATGCCGGCTACCGGGTCATCACCTACGACCGCCGCGGCTTCGGCCGCAGCGACAAGCCGCTCACCGGCTACACCTACGACACCCTGGCCGAAGACCTGCACGACCTGATCACCGAACTCGACCTGACCGACCTCACCCTGGTCGGGTTCTCCATGGGCGGCGGCGAAGTGGCCCGGTACTGCTCCGCGTACGCCTCTGAACGGGTGCACAGCGTGGTCTTCGCCTCGGCCGTCACGCCGTACCTCATGCAGGGTTCCGACAACCCGGACGGCCCGCTCACCAAAGAGCAGGCGGCCACCATGACGAAGGACCTGACCAAAGACCAGGACACCTTCTACGACCAGTTCGCCACCGACTTCTTCACCGCCAACGGACGATTGACGGTCACAGCGGACCAGCGTCAGGAGGCGATCGCGCTGACCAAGCAGGCCGACAAGAAAGCCGCCCTGGCCTGCCTGACCGCGTTCGGCACCACCGATTTCCGCGAAGACCTCACCACCATCAAGGTGCCGACCCTGGTCATCCACGGGGACGCCGACTTCGTCGTCTTCTACGAAGGGTCGGGCGCGCGTACCCACGCGGCGATCCCGCAAAGCACTTTGCACGTGATCTCCGGTGCGCCGCACGGCTGCAACGTCAGCGACGTCGACGAGTGGAACACCGCCGTGCTGAATTTCCTCAAGGTTTAGCCTGTCCAAGCAGTTCCGCGGCCGTCGCTCCCGTCCAGAAGCGGCGGTCGCCGCACTGTCCGGGCGGTCTACAGAACCGGTGATTTTACCAAAGACGGTTTACCAAAGACGGTTTGTAGCGGTGGTCGAATTTCCACGACGGCCGTGGGCACGAGCCGCCGCCGCGGGACCAATCCGTCGGCGCGCATCATCGCGCAGACCGAGGCGTACACGTTCGGCGACATCGACGGCTTGATGGTGCTGTCCAACACCGACACCGACGTCGGCCTCGGTGCCAGCGGGGCGGTGATCACGTCCGCGTCAACCGACCCCAACCAGCGAGGACGTGCTCGTCGCCATCCTCCAGTTCGAATTCCCAGGCTGGATGTCGTTTGTTCTACGGGTAGTGCTGCGTTAGAAGAGTCGTTAACCTAGCTCCTCTATAAAGAGCTGATGCGCATTCGTAAGTGCTGCGATTCCCGTTTTGGGAATCCAGGACCTTGGCGATCAAGGAAGCGCTGTTCAGCGCCGGTCGTCAACTCCGTCCGGGTGCTGATGTCGCCATCGGCCGGACGCGATAGCGGCGGACGCCATCAGCGCCACCCAGACCAGAACCAAGACGTCCAGCGGCCGAGTCGGTCCGTGAACAATTAGCATGACCGCGCCGATCGTGGCGATGAGGCCGCCGACAGCAAGAAGGGTTACCCCGGTCTTGCGTCCGGTAGAGAGTAACCACCACGGATACCGCCGGTCCCGCTGCGTCTTACCAAGACAATGACATATGCAGCCGGCGCCCATCGAACCAACGACCTCACTGGCTGGTCAGTCATTTGATGACGGGCGCTGCCACCCCAGCCAGCGTCATGACCAGCGGTTCGCGGTCATGTACCTAGCTCTGTTCGTGAAGAGCTTCGGGTGTTCGCGGTGGGGAAGAAGGAGGTCGGCCCGCAGCACTGCGTAGACGGCGTCGGAGATGCGGCGTTTGCGGACGCGGAGCGCTTCCAGTCCGCTGTCGCCGCCGGCTTTCCGTCGGTCCATCAACGTTTTTACCGGTGGTTACCAATGCGCTTGGGTTATCGCGATGATGTGCAGGGCAGTGTTGAATTGGCGGTTTTCGGTTCTGCTGAGTCGGTGGTGGGCCTTGTTCGAGGACCACACCGGCAGCGGTGCGGTGCCGTTGTGCCTGGCGTATGCGGCCTTCGATTTGAACCGGGCAACACCTGCCGTTTCGCCGAGGATCTTGGCCGCGGTCAGCGGACCGCACCCGGTCATCGCGATCAGCGTCGGCGCCGCCACCTGCACTAGTGCGGTGAGTTCCTTCTCGATCTGGTCGATCTCGGTGGTGAGTAGCCGCATCCGGTCGAGCAGGTTCCGGGCGAGCCTGGCGACCAGGCCCGGGACACCCTGCAGGTGCTGCTGCACGGTGTCGTAGGTCCTGCGCCGGTCAAGCGACCGGGCTTTCGGCTCCCATTACGAGTCGATATCGTGCAGGTGCCAGCGGAGCCGGTTGATCACGCTGCTGTTCCCAATGGGTTCGTCGTCTGACTATCATGGCCCAATGAGTGTCGATCGATTGCAGGAGCCGTCGTTCCTGATCCTGACGGCGTTGGCGGGGCAA
>CAXSEW010000043.1:0-14155 GCA_964236185.1 uncultured Nakamurella sp.
CCGGAACCGCCGGGCTGCACCCGCGGCCAGGAGATCGAGAAGCGGTAGGCGTGCAGCCCGAGATTCTTGATGTGGTCGACGTCCTCGGCGTACCGGTGGTAATGGTCGTCGGCGACGTCGCCGGTGTCGCCGTTGAGCACCCGCCCGGGGGTGTGGCTGTAGGTGTCCCAGATGGACGGCCCCCGGCCGCCCTCCTGGGCTGCGCCCTCGATCTGGTACGACGCGGTCGCCGACCCCCACAGGAAGCCCTGGGGGAACGTGCGGGAGGTGCTGGTCATCAATGGGATCCTTCATCTGCTCTGGTGGCGGACTGCTGAGCCTAACGGTGACACCCGACACAACCACCCCGCGGAACACGGCCCCAAACCCGCGCCCGCGCGGCCGGGACGGTGCTCGTCCGACCATTGTCGATCGTCAACCCCGGGAACCCGGTCGAACGGGCGCGCACGCCTGTGCTGGGCGGCAGTCGCTTGCCCGTCCACGACGCTATCGGCTGCCGGCGAGCCGAAGGTCAGGACATAGATCGGGGTCCCGGGACGAACACCTGCACGGCACCGTGAACGGCGGTGCACTCCAGCGGTAGCGGCCCGACGAGTTCCCCGTCGGCATAGCCGTTGAGCTCGTCCGCGTCGACGGTGACAGTGCGGGCCCGGAAGGTGAGAACTTCATGCCGACGGATGTGCCGGCCGGAATAGACGGAAGGGAAGAGCCGCATCAGCCGTGCTCTACCCATCCGTGAGACGACAGTGACGTCGAGCAGTCCGTCGGTCTGCGAGGCGCCGGGGCAGATGCGCATGCCACCGCCGTAGGACGGGCCGTTCCCGACGGCTACCAGCATGGCATCCAGTTCCAGTTGCTGACCGTCGAGCTCGAGGCGGTAACGCTGCGGGCGGAAGGACGCCAGCTCGGCGATCATCGCCAGGTCGTAGCGCAGCCGCCCGGACGGCCACCGCATCCGGTTGCTGCGATCGTTCACCTTCGAGTCGAACCCGGTGGCCAGCACCGCGCCGAACCACCGGTCGCCGGCCCGGGCCAGGTCGAACGTCCGGCGATGCCCGGCGAGCACCACCGACAGCGCCCGGGCGGGCGAGGAGACCGGCAGCCCCCAGGACCGCGCCATGTCGTTGCCGCGCCCGCAGGGCACCACCCCCAGGGTCACCTCGCTACCGGCGATCGCCTGCAGGGCAACGGATATGGTGCCGTCGCCGCCGCACACCAGCATCGCGTCGATACCCGAACCGGCGGCCGCCGCAGCCAGTCGGGTCGACTCTTCCGCGCTCCGCCCGAGCAGCACCCGGGTCTCGACTCCGCGACGGCGAAGCACGTCGACCACCCGCTCGCCGACAACTCGGGACCGGCCACCACCCGCACCCGGGTTGATCAGCACAGCCACGTGCTCGAGAATCACCCGCCGAGACGTTACCGGGTACGGCGCAGGGCCCCGACCCCGGCCGATGCCCGCAGGACCGGCCACCGCAGTGATTCCTCGGCGTCCTGCGTCTCTCCGTCAGTGTCCGCGCCTCGGCCTGCGGACCATGGGCGAGTAGGCCGTCCAGCCGCTACCGGCATCGGTGGGCAGTGCACCGATACCACCGCCGCCGGGCAGGTCCTGCGCGGTGTTGCCGACACCGAGCAGGCTCCGGGTGACCTGTTGGCTGCTGTCCAGCAGATCATCCAACGCCTGCGAAAGATGCTGCGCAGTCACCTCTTGCAGCGGAGAGTGGGCCATCAACGACTCCAGTACCGCCCGGCGCAGCAGCTCCTTGAGGAACGACGCCGTCACGCCCTCGCAGCGCCGCACCACTTCCTCGGCCTCGGCATCGGACAACTCGAGGGTGAAGCCCTGTCCGTACAGGGACAGCAGCGCCCGCCGCGCATCGGCGTCGGGCAGGCCGATCTCCACCGCCACGTCCACGCGCCCCGGCCGCGCCGCCAGTGCCGGTTCCAACAGGTCGGCACGGTTGGTGGTCAACAGGAACAGCAGGTCGGCGTCCGGCGCGGCCCCGTCCATGGCGTCCAGCAGATCGAAGAGCACCGGGCTGGAGCCGGGACCGAAACTGCGGTCCTCGGCGACCAGGTCGACGTCCTCCAGCACCATCACCGCAGGTTGCAGCTCGCGAGCGAGTTCGGCCGCCGAGCCCACTGCATGCAGCGACCGGCCGGTGAGCATCAGCCGGGTGTACCCGGCCATCTGTCCGACGAGATACCCCGTGGTATGGGTCTTCCCGGTGCCGGGCGGGCCGAACAGCAGGAGCCCACGCTTGAGGTGCTGACCTGCGGCCAGCAGGGCGTCCCGGTGCGCTGCGATCCCCAGGGCATGCCGTTCCACCCGACCCAGGACGGCTTCGGGTAGTACGACATCGTCGCGGGTGGTCGTCGGCACGGAGCCGAAGGCAAGCGCCACCCCACCCATCGGCGTGACGGAGACGTCCAGTACGTGACCGCGGTAGACATTGAGAGCGGACCGGAGTTGATCCAGCTCGCCGTGCACTGTTTGGGCGACATCGACCGGTAGACCTGCGATCTCGACGCGGAGCCCCGGATCGTGCTCTGCCGGGCCGGAGACGAGCAGCACGTACCTGCCGCGCTCGTCGGTGACGAGCAGCGCGGCAAATGACAAACAGGCCAAGGTCGAGCCGGGGCCGTTCGGCAGGTCGGAGAGCGACGGGGCCGTCAACCGCAACGGCGGGATGCCCTCACCGGTCATCAGCTGCTGCAGGTTGGTGGACCCGAAGTGCGGCGGCATCGCGATGCCGTGGACGGCTACCTCACGACCCGGCTCGACGGACCAGGCATTGATCGCGGTCTGCAGGTTGACCTGCTCGAACGGCGGCAACTCCCGGCTGACGACCGACGTCTGGTGGCCCACTCCGCCCAGGAAGTCGGTGATCAGCAGGACGACCTCGTTGCCGCGGTCGACCGACCCGCTGTGGATCCACTCGAAGAAGGACCGGAACTGGGCCGCGAGCGCCTGCGCCTCGGCCTCGGATGCTGGTGACACGCCGATCCTCCCTGGAAGCTTCGTCCTCGCCGACGTGCTGGGCCCGTTACGGGCCGAGCGTACGGCGGGCAGCAGACCGCGACCTCGGCAGTGCCGGGAGTTCGAGAACCGGATGATCACGGTCCTTGGCCATTCCGGGGCGCGCCCGCCCAGAACGGGCCTCAGACGGTGATCATCCGGCAGAGCGGTCCGGCAATGCCGAGCCGGCGCGGCGGATCAGGCGGAGACGTCCGTGAGCAGGGCCAGTTGGGAGTCGGTCAGCGTCAGCAGCGCGCCGGCGAGCAGGTCGGCGACCTGGGCGACCTTGCTGGCGCTGGCGATCGGGGCGATCACGGTGGGCTGCGCAGCCAGCCAGGCGAGGGACACCGAGGTGACGCTGGCCGACTGCTCGGCGGCGACCTGGTCGAGGGCCGCCAGCACCCGGCGACCGCGGTCGTCCAGATACTTGGCGGCGCCGGACGCCCGGACGCTGTCGCTGTCCCCCGCGCCGGTGCGGTACTTGCCCGTCAGGAATCCACTGGCCAGCGAGGAGTACGGCGCGGTCACCAGACCTTCGCGGGCGACGACGTCGCGCACGTCGCCCTCGAACCCGGTGCGGTACACCAGGTTGTAGTGCGGCTGCAAGGCGACGAACCGTGCGGCGGCGGTGTCGTCGGCGATCTTCAGTGCCTCGGCGAGACGATCGGCGCCGTAGTTGGACGCAGCAACGGCACGCACCTTGCCCTCGGTCACGAGCTCGCCGAAGGCGGCGACCGTTTCCTCGAGCGGCGTGGTCGCATCGTCCTTGTGCGCGTAGTAGAGGTCGATGTGGTCCACGCCCAACCGCTGCAGCGAACCTTCCAGTCCGGCACGAATGTCCGTGCGGGACAACGACGATCCAGCGCCAACCTTGCTGGCGATCACCAGATCGTCACCACGTCCACGGGAGGCGAGCCAACGCCCGATGACGGACTCGGATTCGCCGCCGGTGTGACCCTCCACCCATGCCGAGTACACATCCGCCGTGTCGATGAAGTTGCCACCACCGGCAACGTAGGCGTCGAGCACCTCGAACGAGGCTGCTTCGTCCGCCGTCCAGCCGAAGACGTTGCCGCCCAACGACAGCGGGAACACCGCCAGCTCGGTGCCAGGAATGGTGCGGGTCGGGGTTCCGGTGCTCTGCGTCATCGAGGTGCTCCTGGGCTGTTGGCTGCGTTGCTCCTGGTGTAACCATTTCCCCGGGCGCACCATCCCCGCCCGCAGGTGTCAGCCGTCACAGAACACCTTCTGGCTACGCTGACGAGATGGATCTTCTCTCCGCTCACCGCTCCGCACTGCGACAGTTCGACACCCGGGTCCACCTGATCACAGCCAACCAGTGGAACAACCCGACACCCGACACCGACTGGACTGTCAGGGATCTGGTGTCGCATCTGGTGAACGAGCAGCTGTGGGCCCCGCCGCTGCTGGCCGGCCGCTCCATCGCCGAGGTGGGCGATGCGTTCGACGGAGACGTTCTGGGAGATGATCCGCAGGGTGCCTGGTCCGCCGCGTCCACCGCGGCACGGACGGCCCTGGAAGCGCCCGGGACGCTGGACCGGGACGTCCAGCTGTCCTTCGGCGTGGTTCCTGCGCACGTCTATGTGGAGCAGATGACGCTGGACCTGACCGTCCACGCCTGGGATCTGGCGCGGGGCATCGGCGCGGACGACGACATGCCGAACGACATGGTGACGGCCGTCCTCGAGCTCGCCAAGCGGACCGCGAAGCAGTGGCAGGGCTCCGGGTTGTTCGCGCCGGCCATACCGGTACCAGGCTGCACCGACGATCTCACCGAGCTGCTGGCGCTGGTGGGTCGGCATCGGTGGTGGCGGCGGGCCGGCTGACCGGACGCGTTCCGCCGCGGGCATCCCGTAGGCGGGACGTACGCTACTGTCACCGGTGACATAACCGGCTGACAGGAGACTCGACGGTGAGCACGATGCGCGAGGTGGGGGCTCTTGCCGGCGTATCGGGCAAGACCGTCTCGAGGGTGATCAACGGCGACCGCTACGTCTCCGCGGATGTCCGGCAGCGGGTCGAACAGGCCATCGCCGACCTCGCCTACGTGCCCAACATGCTCTCGCAGGTGTTCCGTTCGGGGCGCGACACCGCCATCGGGCTAGCCGTACCGGACATCGCCGACGGGTTCTTCGCCGCCGTCATCCAGTCGGTGGAAACGGTGGCCCGGGCGCACGGAACGGCAGTGCTGGTCACCAGCATCGGCCAGGATCCGGCCGGCGAGCAGCCGGGAGTCGAAACCCTGCTGCGCCGGTCGATCGCCGGCCTCGTGATCGCCCCGGTGTCGGCCGACCAGTCCTATCTGCAGCCCTGGCTCGCTGCCACCCGGGTCGTCTTCGTCGATCGGCCACCGCAGCATCTGGCGGCCGACAGCGTCGTCGAGGACGACATCGGCGGCGCCGAGGACGCCGTGCGGTACCTGGTGGACCGCAGCCACCGGCGGATCGCCTTCTTCGGCAACGCCGATGCCGTCGTCACCACCCAGCGTCGGCTGCTCGGCTACCGGCAGGCACTGACGTCAGCGGGTATCGCCGCCGATCCCCGGTGGCAGGTCCTCTACTCGGGTGGTACCGCCGACATGACAGATTCGGCAACGCATCTGGTCGACCTGGTGTCGAGCGGTGTTGTCGACGCCGTGTTCTCGTCGAACTCGCAGGCATCCACGTTGCTGGTGCCGAAGATTCCGCAGTCGTTCCGCGAGCAGCTCGGTTTCGTGAGCTTCGGGGACTTCCCGATGGCCGATGCCCTGCAGCCTGCCGTCAGCGTGGTCCGACAGGATCCCGCAGCGATCGGCCGGCTGGCCGCCGACCGGCTGTTCCGTCAGATCGACGACCACCTGGCTGCGTCCGCGGAAGCGCTGGTGCTGCCGGTGGCGTTGGTCATCAGGCCGACCCCCGCTCCCCGACCGACCCGGGACACCCCACCCATCCGCGCAACGCGCAGAGAGAAGACAGCATGACCGAGTTCGAAGGCCGCACCATCCTCGTCACCGGTGCCAGCGGCGGCATCGGCGGCGCGACCGTCCGGCAGTTGGTCGCCAAAGGCGCCGACGTCATCGCGGCGGGTCAGTCCGCGGAGGCGCTGGCTGCGCTGACCGCCGAGACAGGTGCTCGCTCCCTCCCGTTCGACGTGACCAGCGAGGACAGCGTGCGCGAGGCGGTCGACGGCGTCGACCTGTGGGGCGTGGTGAACTGTCACGGGTACGGCGGCGAGATCGCCAGCCCGCAGGACACCGACATCGACGTGTTCGACAAGGTGATCAGCATCAACGCCCGCGGCGCACTGCTGGTGATCAAGTACGCCGCCCGGACGCTGATCCGGCTCGGGCAGGGCGGTTCGATCGTCAACGTCTCCAGCCAGGCCAGCCTGGTCGCCCTGCAGAGTCACGTCTCGTACGGGTCCTCGAAAGCGGCGCTGGACAACATCACCCGCGTTTCCGCCTTGGAACTGGGCCAGTACGGCATCCGGGTCAACAGCGTGAACCCGACCGTGGTGATGACCGACATGTCGAACTTCTACTGGGGCCGGCCCGAGATCGGCGGACCGTTCCTCGAGCAGATGCCGCTGGGCCGCTGGGCGACCGAGGACGACGTGGCCGGCCCCATCGTCTTCCTGCTCAGCGACGCCGCGGCGATGATCAGCGGCGTCTCGCTGCCGATCGACGGCGGCTACACGAACCGCTGAGCGGGCCGGACGACGCGAACAGCGGCGATCAGGCGTCGACCGCTGCCCGGGCACGGCGGTGCAGCAGGTGGGACCCGACCAGCGTGACCGCTGCGCCGAGCACCACGTAGAGCGCGATGACCAGCAGGTGCCCGGTGATCCCATTGCTACCCAGGTAGACGATCCGCCGGACGGTGTCGGTGCCGGCGCCGTTGGGGAGGGCATTGCTGATCGTCCGCCAGAACGGCGGCAGCAGCGATGTCTGGTAGGCGCCACCCGCCGAAGGGTTGCCCAGGATGACGAAGACCAGCACCGTGATGCCGATACCGAGCACACCGAACACCACCTGGAAGCCCATCGTGACCGTCGCGGCGGCGGCGACCATCAGCGCGCCGAGCCACCACAGTTCCAGGAAGTGGCCGGTGAGTGCGCCCAGCACCTGGTCGACGACGAGCACCCCGCCGAGGCCGGACAGGATCGAGTACGGAATGACGGCGCCCAGCCGGAAGTACGCGCGCCGAGGGGTGGCGGGTCGCGCCCCGGCGGCAACGCCGAGCAGCGCCGCGACCAGGTAGCCGCCGACGATCCAGCCGATCACCAGATAGAAGCCGGTCAGTCCGCGACCGTCGCCGGACTGCAGCGGCACGATGTCCCGCATCGCGACGGTCCGCTGCTGGGCGCCCTCCAGCTGGTCGATCACTGACGTCACTGCCGTAGCCGCAGACACGCCGCCGCCACTGGACACCAGCAGCGTGTCGGCGGTGCCCTGCGGGTCGATGATCAACGCCGCAGTGAGGTCGCCCGAGCGGATCTGCTGTTCGGCGGTAGCCCGGTCGGCCACCGTCACGGCCTTCAGCGGCGCGGCAGCGATGCCGTTCATCCTGGCGACCGTCTGGTCCGACACCTGCGCCGTGGGCGAGACGACGGCGATCGGGATCTCGTGCGGCGTCGGGGCGTGGAACGCGCCGACGTAGGACAGGATGAAACCGAGCTGGAGCAACAGCACCCCGACGATCAGCCCGACGGTCCGGGTCGACACCGCGTCCTTGAATTCCGCCCAGATGCTCTGCGGCGCAGCCGGTTCCTCCGGTTGTTCATGCCGGCCATGCTCCATCGCTGTGCTCATCGCTGTCCCTTGTCCGTCGCACTTTCCGCTACTCTCGATACAATATCGTATCCGATACAGGAATGTATGCTGCTGTGATGAAGTCATCGGCGACACCCAGCCTTCTGGTCGGACCCGCTCCCGCCGGTACCGCCGCCGGCCTGACCAAGCGGCGCGCGGAGACGCAGGCTCGCCTGCTCGCCGCCGCTGCCCAGGTATTCGCCGAACGCGGTTTCGGCCGGGCGACGGTGGAGCACGTCTGCGAGCGAGCCGGGTACTCGCGAGGCGCGTTCTACTCCAATTTCGACAGCCTCGACGGCCTGTTCTTCGCGCTCTACGGAGCCCGGTCGGCAGAATTGATCGATGCGGTCCGCCGGGTCGTCGGGGTGATGCCTGACGAGTTGCCCCTCAGTGCGGTCCTCGACCGGGTCATCGCCGTGCTGCCGATCAGCCGCGACAGCCATCTGCTCAACATGGAATTCGCCGCGCACGCGTTGCGACACAGCGAGGTCGCCACCGCGCTGGCCGCACACCGACGGGCTGTCCGCGATGCGCTGACACCGATCCTGCGGGCCGGCCTGACCGCGGCCGACGCCACCTTCCACGGCGACTTCGATCATCTGGCCCGGTCGCTCATCGTGGTGCAGGAGGGCATGTTCCTCCAGGAACTGCTGGAGCCGGACGAGAAGACCCTGCCGGGACTGCGCCGGCACCTGCTGGGCCAGGTGCTGCGGGTTCCGGAGGATTAGCCTGGGTATCGACTTCTGGGAGGGGTGAGTGGTGGCGACCGAACAGCATCCGTCGAAGACCTGCGCGGTGTGCGGCCGCACCATCACCTGGCGCAAGAAATGGGAGCGCGACTGGGAGTCGGTCCGTTATTGCTCGGACAAGTGCCGGCGACACCGGGCCACCGCCGCCGACACCACGCTCGAGGACCAGATCATCGCCCGCCTCTCGCAGCGGGCCGCTGCCGCCACCATCTGCCCGAGCGAGGTCGCCCGCGACGTCGGCGGCGACGACTGGCGTGGCCTGATGGAGCCTGTCCGTCAGGCCGCGCGCCGGCTGGTCGCCCGCGGTCAGGTGGAAATCACCCAGGGCGGCACCGTGGTCGACCCCAGCTCCGCGAAAGGACCGATCCGGATCCGCCGGGCGCGCGCGTTCCCAGACCCGACACAACCGCCCCGATGACCGCACAGTGCAATCGCGCTGTCGACCGAAACACAGGCGGGCCCGGAATGGGCACGGGCGCCAACCGACAGCGGACGTCCTGCGGTCGAAGAATGGTGGTCATGCCATCGATCGTCGGTGCGGTGCCGGGTCCACCGACACATCGAGGGTGCCCGCGGTGCGAACGGTCACGGTGAGGGACAGCTGACCCGCATCGCCGACGACGCAGCGATACGGCGTGGCGAAGCCGCCGATTCTTCGAGAACGTGCAGGGCCGATTGCCCGGGAAACGCGTCAGGAGAGGTCGGCGACGCTGATGTCGGGACGCAGTCCCCGCCAGACGGGATGGCGCAGCGAACCTTCGGGCGTCCATTCCGAGTAGGTGACCTCACCGACGAGTTCCGGCGACACCCAGTGCACACCGACGATTTCCGCCCGCGGCATCGGCGTGGTGACCGGGGAGGTCCGCTGCTCCAGCGGCCGCAGGGCCGCCAGCATCGCGTCCAATGCGCTGTCGGAGAAGCCGGTGCCGACCCGGCCGACGAAACGCAGTCCACCGTCCTGCGGCACAGCCATCAGCAGTGCCCCGATGCCGCCCGCCCGCCGCCCGGAGCCCGTCCGCCAACCGACGATCACCACCTCCTGCTCGGTGGTGTGCTTGATCTTGATCCAGGTCTGCACGCGTCTACCGGGCAGATACACCGAATCAGCCTTCTTGGCGATGATCCCCTCCCAGTGGCGCTCCTTCGTCAGCGCCAGGGCGGAGGCTGCCGGACCGGCCATCGGCGGCGGCACCGAAAAGCTGTCCCCGGACGGGTTCAGCGTCTCCAACACCTTCCGCCGGATGTCGTAGGTCTTGCGCAGCAACGAGACTCCGTCCAGATGAAGGACGTCGAACAGCAGCAGGCGGACCGGCACCTGAGCGGCGGTCCTGGCGATGTCATGCGGCTTCGTCAACTTCATCCGTCGCTGCAGCAGTCCGAAGTCGGACTTGCCGTCGGCGTCGAGCGCCACGATCTCGCCGTCGAGCACGACGACGTGATCCGACAGCGACGCAGCGATCTCGGCGAGCTCGGGATAGGCGGCAGTGACGTCGTTGCCGTTCCGGCTCACCAACCGGAAGTGACCGGCACCGATCTCGACGATGGCGCGGACGCCGTCCCATTTCCCCTCGAAACGCCATTCCGGGCCCCCGATGTCGGCGAGCGTGCCGGCGGTGGCGAGCATCGGCAGCAGATCGGTCGGCGGCGGCGGGTGCGCGATCTTTCGGTCCGCGCCGAACTTGCCGCCTTCCCGCGGCACCACCTCCGTCAGGTCCGGCTGGTCCTTCGTACGGTGCATCAGCCATTGATTGCCCTTGGCGCCGCGATCCGGACCTGCACCTGGCCTGGTGCGGATGAGAGCGAACCGTCCTTTCGCCCTGGTCCCGTCCAACGTCACGATGACCTCGTTGTCGCGCCATTTCTCCAGGCTGTACCGACCCGAGTCCCAGATGGTGACGTCGCCACCGCCATATTCACCGGCAGTGATGGTGCCGGCGAATGCGGCGTACTCCAGCGGGTGATCCTCGGTCTGCACGGCGAGGCGATTCTGCTTGGTCGTGGTCGGAATACCGCGCGGGACCGCCCAGGAGACCAGCACCCCGTCGCGTTCCAGCCGGAAATCCCAGTGCAGCGCCGTCGCATGATGTTCCTGGATGACGAACGTGTCGTCGTTGCCACGCGGTACCGGTTCCTGCGCCGCCGGAACGGGTTCGGGTGTCCGGTCCGCCGACCGCTTCGCCCGGTAGGCCGCCAGCTTCGTCCCAGCGGGTGCAGGTCCGGCGTCGTGCGCGAAGGGGTCGATACCGCTCTCCAGCCGGGCGAGGACCTCCCGGTAGTCCAGGTGAGCGATACCCGGGTCGTCCAACTCGTCCCAGGTGCGCGGCGCCGCGACCGTCGGCTGGTCCCGGCCGCGCAGCGAGTACGGCGCGATCGTCGTCTTGGCGCCGTTGTTCTGCGACCAGTCGATGAAGACCTTGCCCGGGCGCAGCAGTTTCGCCATCTTGGACACCACCAGGTCCGGCATCTCCTTCTCGACCGTCTCGGCCAGCAGACGGGCGAACTGCGACGTCTGTTCCGAGGTCTGCTGCGGCGGCACCGGCACGTAGAGATGCAGACCCTTGGACCCGCTGGTCACCGGGACGGCGGTCAGCTCGAGCTCGGTCAGTCGTCTCCGGATGGCTTTGGCCACGACGGCGCACTGCGACAGCTGCACGCCCTCACCGGGATCGAGATCGAACACCACCCGGTCCGGCATGCCCACGCCGCCGTCGGCTGCGAATTGCCACTGCGGCACGTGCAGCTCCAACGCCGCGTTCTGACCGAACCACGCCAGCGTCGCCGGATTGTTGATCAGCGGGTAGACGATTGTCCGGTCCCTATGGGTGATCTCCTGCCGGTCGATCCACTCCGGCGTGCCCTTGTCGATGTTCTTGTGGAAGAACGGCGTGGTGGTGACTCCGTTCGGCCAGCGTTTCCGGGTCGCCGGACGGCCCTGCACCAGCGGGATCATCGCCGCGGCGACCTGGGCGTAGTAGCCGATGACGTCGGCCTTGGTGGTTCCGGACTCCGGGTACAGCACCTTCGACAGATTCGTCAGCCGGAAACGATGCCCGTCCATCTCCACCTGAGCGTTGTCGCCGGTCATGGGGTCGATGGTAGGGGTCGATGGTCGGGCCGAGGGCGTTAATCTCAGGCGTGACCGTTGACTTCGATTCGTCAGCAGTGGGCTTCGACCCGCAGGACATGACCTTTCTCGCCGACCCCTACCCGGTGTATGCGCGCATGCGGGAGCACGGGCCGGTGCTCTACTACCCGGCCCGCCAGCTGCATCTGCTCACCGGCTTCGCCGAGGTGAACGCCGCCCTGCGGGATCGGCGGCTGGGCCGCGCCTATCGGCACCGGTACTCCGACGACGCCTTCGGGCAGGGTGCGCCGGACCCGCGGTGGGCGAGCTTCAACGCCTCCGAGCGGTGGAGTCTGCTCAATCTCGAGCCACCGGACCACACCCGGCTGCGGCGGCTCGTCACCAAGGTGTTCACCGCCCGGTCGGTGGCGGCGCTGCGGCCGCACATCGAGTCCCTCGCGGACCAGCACCTTCGCTCGGCGACCCGCACCGGCGGGGACTTCGAACTGATATCCGACTACGCACAACCGTTCTCGGTCGCCGTCATCTGCTTGCTATTGGGCGTGCCGCAGGCCGACGGGCCGCGGCTGCTCGACTGGTCGCACGCCATCGTCAAGATGTACGAGTTCACCACCAGCGACCTCGATCGGCAGACCGCCGACGACGCGGCTCGGGATTTCATTCGCTACGTCCACGGCTTGATCGCCGCCCGCCGGCAACACCCGGAGAACGATCTGATCTCCGAACTGGTCACCGTCGCCGACGGCGGCGAGATGCTCACGCTGGACGAGATCGTCTGCACCGTCATCGTTCTGCTCAACGCCGGGCACGAGGCGACGGTCAACACCTTGGGAAATGGAATGCGCGCCATGCTGTTGCACCCGGACCAGTGGGCCAGGGTCAGCTCCGGCGAGGTGGCACCGGCCTCCGCGGTCGAGGAGATGCTGCGCTGGGACGCGCCTTTGCAGCTCTTCGAGCGGTGGGTGCTGGAGGCCGGCGTCGAAATCGGCGGTCGCACCTTCGATATCGGCGAGCGGGTCGGCATGATGTTCGGGTCCGCCAATCGCGATCCACGGCGGTTCCCGGACGCCGACGCATTCGACGTCGGCCGCGGCGATTCGACGCACATCGGGTTCGGTGGCGGCCTGCACTTCTGCATCGGGGCGCCGCTGGCCCGCTTGGAGCTGGAATGCTCGGTGGCAAGGTTGCGCGAGCGCCCGCTGCGCCTGATGGCCCAGCCGGAGTATCAGCCCTACTTCGTCATACGCGGGTTGACCGCCCTGCTGGTGCAGGCCGGATGACACCGACCGGCTAACGTGTTCACCCGACCGGGAACCGACGTCGCCACTCCACCTCCACCCCTTGCACCGTGGCCGCCGTGATCGGCGCCATCAACATCGTGCTGTTCACCGCCCTGCACCGACCGCCACCGGGTGACCTACCGCAGCGTCCGCCCCACCGCGTCGACGACCACGTCGTGCAGGTCGTTGCTCCGGTGGAAGGCATCGCGCTGCGCCACGCAGCCGGTTCCGTTGCGGCGCAGGCGATCGAGGCCGGCACGGGCGAGCTCGAGGTCACCGGTAGCGGTCAGCGCGGGGCTGACGCGGTCGATCACCTGCTCCAGCAGATCGAACGCGGGAACTGCCCGGCGGGTCACCGGGTCGTACAGCTCGCCGCCCAGGCCGTACCGGGCCGCTCGCCAGGTCGCGGCCTTGAGCAGCTCGGGTCGCACCGACCGCGCGGGCTCGCCGGCCTGCCACGCCGTGGCCGCAGATTCGACCAACGCCCGACACAGCACCGCCAGCAGGACGGCATCGTCCACATCCGTGCAGACGTCCGCCACCCGGATCTCCACCGTCGGGTAGTGCGCGGAGAGCCGCGCGTGGAAATAGATCATCCCGTCGTCCATCGCGGCGCCGCTGGCCAACAGGTCGGCGATCGCCTCGTCGTACCCGGCCTCGTCGCCGAAACCGGCCGTCGGCCCTGCCGTCGGCCACAGGCCCCAGACCACCGTGCGATAGCTGCAGTAGCCGGAGTCCTGGCCCTGCCAGAACGCGGAGTTGGCCGACATCGCAACCATCAGCGGCAGCTCCGGTGCGATCCGGTCGAGCACCCCGACCCCTTCGGCCCTCGAGTCGATCGAGACGTGCACGTGCTGCCCGCAGGTCAGCTGCTGCCTGGCCAGCAGCCCGAACGTATCCACCATCCGCTGGTACCGCGGGTCGGAGGTGACCGTCGGCCTGACTTTCGTCGGGCTGGTGGCCAGCGCGGCGATGTGCACACCCGCCGCCGCCGCGGCCGCGGCCAGCTCCCCGCGCAGATAGCGCAGGTCCTGCGCCAGCTCGGTGGCCGACGCGGTCGGCTTCGACCCGATCTCGGCCTGCTCGAGCTTGAACTCGGGTTCGACCAGCGGGCGGTCCTCCCCGAGGGATTCACTGCGCTCACCGGCGCGGCGGATCACCCGCGCACCCGTCGGCCGGGGTCGGCCGTCGGCGGGATCGACCAGCAGCAGC
>CAXSEW010000044.1:0-14131 GCA_964236185.1 uncultured Nakamurella sp.
CGTGATCGGTGTGCCCTCCGGGACGTTTTCACCGGGATTGCGACCGTCGAGCTTGAGCACCGTGTTCTTCGGCTGCACGCCGTCGACCAACTTCTGCACCGCCGTCAGCTTGACCGACTTCAACTCGGCCACGGCCTGGTCGTAGGACTTGCCGACCAGATCAGTCGGCACCTTGGTGTACACCGGGCCGGTACCGACCGAATAGTTGATCATCGTCCCCGGTTTGACCGACACGCCTGGGGCCGGGTTCTGGTCGATGACAGTGTTCCTCTGCGAGTCCTTCGACGGTTTCTGGGTGACCTTGGGAACGAGTCCCAGCTCGTTGAGCTGGGCGGTCGCGGCGTCTGCGCTCAGCGTCGCCAGGTTGGGCACGGCGACCGCACTGATGCCCTTGCTGACCTCGAGGTTGATCGGCTTGCCCTTGTCCACGAGCGTGCCCGAGCTGGGATCCTGCTTGGTCACCGACCCGGTGGGCGCGGAGGACTCGACCGACTTGATGGAGCCGACGATGAGCTGGGCTCCCTGGATCGCTTTCTCCGCCTTGTCCAGCGCGAGCTGCTGTACCTGCGGCGCGAGAACCTGGGCCGGCTTGCCCGGGGTCTTGACGATCTTCATCGTGAAGAAGATGGCGCCGGCCAGCAGCGCCAGGCACAGCACGCCGACGCCGACGAATCCCCAGACCTTCTTCGACCGGTTGGGCTCTTCGTCGTCCCAGATCTCGTCGGCCATCACCCGGCGCGGCGGCGCCAGCAGCGACGGGACTGGCGCGACGGCCAGCCCGACCCGCTCGGGCGTGGCCCGCATGATGGTGGTGCGCTCGTCGTCGTTGAGGATCGGCGTGGCGTGCACGGCCTGGCCGGACAGCGCGCGCACCAGGTCGGCCCGCATCTCCGCTGCCGTCTGGTACCGGTTGAGCGGATTTTTGTTCAGCGCCTTGAGCACGATGGAGTCGAGCTCGCGCGGCAATCCGGGTTTGACCTCACTGGGCGCCTTCGGATCTTCGCGGACGTGCTGATAGGCGACGGCGACCGGGGAGTCGCCGGTGAACGGCGGCGCACCGACCAGCAGCTCGAACAGCACGCAGCCGGTGGCGTAGACATCGGACCGGGCGTCGACCGCCTCGCCGCGGGCCTGCTCCGGGGAGAGGTACTGCGCGGTCCCGATGACGGCGGCGGTGGCGGTCATGGTGGCCTGGCCGTCGGCGACGGCACGGGCGATGCCGAAGTCCATCACCTTGACCGCGCCGGCCCTGGTCAGCATTACGTTCGCCGGCTTGATGTCGCGGTGCACGATGCCGTGCCGGTGCGAGAAATCGAGCGCGGCGCAGACGTCGGCGACGATCTCCATCGCCCGGGGCGGTTCCAGCGACCCCTCCCGCTTGAGCAGGTCGCGCAGTGTCTCGCCGTCGACGTACTCCATGACGATGTACGGAATCGTGCCGGTCTCGCCCGCGGTCTCGCCGGTGTCGTAGACCGCGACGATGGCCGGGTGGTTGAGGGATGCGGCGTTCTGCGCCTCCCGGCGAAACCGCGTCTGGAAGGAGGGATCTCGCGCCAGGTCTGCGCGCAGCACCTTGATCGCCACGTCGCGACCCAAACGGAGGTCGCGCCCGCGGTGTACTTCCGACATCCCGCCGAAGCCGAGGGTGTCGCCGACCTGGTACCGGTCGCCGAACAGTTGTCCCGTCATCGCCGTCCTTCATCATCGTCTCGCCGGTCACCGGCGTGCTGCACCGGTGTGAATTGTCCCATCTCGGCGGACCGGCCGCCGATGCCCGCCGATCCGAGCACGTCCCGCCCGGCCAGAGGCCAGGTGCGGTACTCGACCGCAGCGGCGTACGCCAGTGGTACAGACGCGCGGGCAGCGCCGACGTTGCCCGGCATTGCGCGATCCGCGCCGCCGGGGCCGGCCGCTCCCGTCCGGGTGATGACGATCGCACCGGCGATCCCGACGACGACCAGGACCAGGACGGCGATGACGACCGCGATGCCGGTACGCCGGTACACCGGCGCCGGGTAGGGCGTCCGCGGCGGGCGGGCCGGAACCACCGGTGGGCGCAGCGGCGGGGCGTAGCCGGGAACGGCCTGCGCAGGTCCGGCGGGCAGCGGCACGGCGGCGCCGATCCGGGTCAGTGGCGCCGGCCCGGGAGGTCGCGCCCGCTGCAGGGCACCTGACTGCTGACCTGACTGCTGCTGGCCGGACGGTTGCTGGCTGGACTGCTGCCGAGCCGGAGGCGCGAACGCGGCCGCACCACCGCGGACGGCGACGACCGCCCGGGCCACGCTGACGCCATCGGGGAATCGTCGGGCCGGGTCCTTGGCCAGCATCCGCATCACCAGCGCCGTCACCGACGGCGGGATGTCCGGCGGCAGTGGCGGCGGTTCGTCCCGCACGTGCGCCAGCGCCACCGCGAGCGGGTTCTCGCCGCGGAACGGGCGGACACCCGCCAGGCACTCATAGGCCACCACACCCAGGGAGTAGACATCCGACGGCGGGAACGACTTGTCCCCGGCCGCCTGCTCGGGCGACAGGTACTGCGCCGTGCCCATCACCAGACCGCCCCGGGTGATCGGGACGTGCGAGGCCACCTTGGCGATGCCGAAGTCGGTGATCTTCACCTGGCCGGTCGGGGTGATCAGGATGTTGCCGGGCTTGATGTCGCGATGGACCAGGGCGCGGGCGTGCGCCACCTGCAGCGCCCGCCCGGACTGCTCCAACACGTCCAGGGTGCGCGGCACGGACAATCGGCCGGTCCGCGCGAGCACTGCGGACAGCGGCTCGCCGGTGATCAGCTCCATCACCAGGTAGGCGGTGTCGCGCGGGCCGCCGGCGATCGACGCGACCTCGCCGTAGTCGTAGACGGCGGCGATGCCGGAGTGGTTGAGCGAGGCGGTGATGCGGGCCTCGGCGCGGAACCGGTCGACGAACTCCGGGTCGCTGGTCAGCTCGGATCGGAGCACCTTGACGGCGATGCCGCGGGCCAGCCGGGTGTCGTCGGCCGCCCACACCTCGCCCATGCCGCCGATCGCGATGCGGTGACTCAGTCGGTAACGGTCGGACAGCAGCAGACCGGGGGTCAGTGCCATCGGGAGCGCCCGGGCCCGGCCGTCGATCGCATCGCAGCTCTCACTGCCCGGTCAGCGCCGCGCTGATCACGGCGCGCCCGATCGGTCCGGCGACGGTGGCGCCGGTGGCGGCCAGACCCCTGTCGCCGCCGTTTTCGACGAGTACTGCAACGGCCACCTGCGGGTTGTCGGCGGGCGCGAAGGCCACGTACCAGGCGTGCGGCGGCGTGGTCTTGGGAGTGGTGCCGTGCTCGGCCGTACCGGTCTTCGACGCGATCACGATGCCGCTGAAGGGGTTTGCACCCGGCGAGTCCTTCTCCGACTCGATCATCATGTCCCGGATCTGGTCGGCGACGTTGGTCGGCATGGCCTGGTCCACCAGCTGCGGAGACGTCTGCGCGATGACCGAGAGGTCCGGCTTGGTGGTCTTGTCGACGAGGTACGGCGCCATCCGACGGCCGTGGTTGGCGATGGTCGCCGCGATGATCGCGTCCTGCATCGGCGTGAGCGCCACGTCGCGCTGCCCGATGCTGCTCTGCGCAACTGCGGCCGGGTCGGCCATCGCCCCGACCCGCGAACCCACCACCGGGATGCCGACGCTGAAGCCGGCCGGGTCGACCCCTAACGCCACCGCCTGCGCCTTGATCGGATCCGCGCCGAGCGCGATGCCGATGGTGGCGAAGGCGGTGTTGCAGGAGTGCGCCAGGGCCTGCGTCAGGCTGACGTCCGCCCCGCCGCCTTCCCCGCAGGTCTCGCCCTCGAAGTTCGACAGGGTGGCTCCGCCGCTGCCCGGCAGCGTCATCTTCGAGACGCCGGTGACCAGGGAGTTGGGGGTGTAGCCCTGTTGCAGCGCCGCCCCGGAGACCACCAATTTGAAGGTCGACCCGGGCGGGTAGACGGCGCCGGTCGCCCGGTTGAGCCGCACCGACGGGTTGGACGAGTTGATCCGCTTCGACTCGGCGCGCTGCACCTCCTCGGAATGGCTGGCCAGTGCGGTGGGGTCGTAGGACGGCGTGGTGGCCAGCGCAAGGATGGCGCCGGTCGACGGAGCGATCGCCACCACGGCGCCGACGTAGTTCTTGCTGGCCAGACCGTTGTAGGCGGCCTGCTGCACGGCGTCCACCAGGGTCAGGTGGACGTCACCGCCGCGCGGGTCGCGCCCGGTGAGCAGGTCCGAGAAACGGTCGCCGATCAGCTGGTCGTCGTCGCCGGACAGGATGGAGTTCTCGGTGTGCTCGATCCCGGCATTGCCCCCGCTGCCCGTGCCGTACAGCGACGAGAAGTACCCGGTGACGCTGCCGTACATCGCCCCCTGCGGGTATTTGCGCTGGTACTTGAAGCTGTCAGTGCTGGGTACGGACTGGGCGAGCACCGTGCCCTTCGCGGTGGTGATCTGACCACGGTCCTGGCTGAACTCCTCCTGCGCGGTGCGCTGGTTGTTCGGGTCGGCGCGGTAGGCCGACGCCTTCACCACCTGGATGTAGGTGATGTTGGCCAGCAGCAGCAGAACCAGCACGGTGATCGCGGTCCCGACGCGTCGTAGGGGTCGGTTCATGAATGGACCGCCCTCGGGATGCCGGGGGACGGCCGTTGGTCTCGCGGCAAACAGGGCCGATTCACGGGGCCACCCGAGTCACGACATCTCCTTGACGACCGGCACCATCTCGGTGCGCGCCTCGATCAGCGGCTCCTTCTTGGCCGGCCGGGGCGCAGGGGGGCGTCGTGAGGAGTCGGAGATCCGGATCAGCAACGCCAGGATGATGTAGTTCGCCAGCAGGGAAGAGCCTCCGTAGGACAGGAACGGGGTGGTCAGCCCGGTGAGTGGGATCAGCCGGGTGACGCCGCCGACCACGATGAACATCTGGAACACCAGGGTGAACGACAGTCCGCCGGCCAGCAAGGAGCCGAAGCGGTCCTTCACCGCGATGGCGGCGCGCAGGCCGCGGCCACCGATCAGCAGGTAGCAGAGCAGGATCGCGGACAACCCGACCAGGCCCAGCTCTTCGCCGATCGCGGCCGAGATGAAGTCGGTCGAGGCGAACGGGACGATGTCCGGGCGGCCCGCTCCGAGCCCGGTGCCGAAGATACCGCCGGTGCCCAGACCGAAGAGCGACTGCACCAGCTGGTAGCCGGTGTTCTGCGGGTCGGCGAACGGGTGCAGCCAGATGTCCACCCGGACCCGGACGTGCCCGAACAGCCGGTAGGCGATGAACGCGCCGCCGGCGAAGCCGATCAGCCCGATCAGCAGCCAGGACACCCGCGAGGTCGCGACGTAGACCATCATCAGCAGGACGCCGAAGATCAGCAGCGAAGTGCCCAGGTCGTTGCCGCGGACCAGCACCGCCAGACAGATCAGCAGGGCCAGCAGCAGCGGTCCCAGGTCCCGCGCCCGAGGCAGCACCAGGCCGAAGATCTTCTTGCCGGCGATACCGAGCACGCTCTGCTTCGAGGCCAGGAACGCGGCGGTGAAGACGATCAGCGCGATCTTGGCGAACTCGCTGGGCTGGATGGAGAACAGGTGTGGGATCTTGATCCAGATCTGCGCGCCGTTCACCGCCGAGTACTTGGCGGGCAGCACGCCCGGCAGCGCGAGGAATACCAGGCCCACCAGCAACAGCGTGTACGAGTAGTTGGCCAGCACGGTGTGGTCGCGGATGATCATCAGCACGGCCAGGAACAGCAACAGCGAGATGCCCGTCCACAGCAGCTGTGCCGGCGCCTGCGGACTGGGCACGCTGTCGCCGCGCGCCGCCGCGCGGACGGCGGCGGCCAGATCGAGCCGGTAGATCATCACCAGCCCGACGCCGTTGAGCAGCGCCACCAGTGGCAGCAACACCGGGTCCGCGTACGGCGCGAAGCGGCGGATCATCAGGTGCGCGAACGTGAGCGCGATCAGGTACCCGCCGCCGTAGTAGGCGAGCGTGATCGACAGCGTCCGACTCTGGTTGAGCTCGACGATGATCAGCGCCGCGGTGACCAGCACGGCGGCGAAGACGAGCAGCCAGAGTTCGGCGCGGCGGCCAGTTCCGCGGGTGCGGCTCCAGGGCTGCGGTCCGGTGCGGTCGGCCTCGACGGCCGCCGAGGTGTTGGCCCGCGTCATGCGCGATGCCCGGTCATGAGAGCAGCCGGCAGGTGACGCCGGGTTGGGCTGCCGGACTCACCAGCGGTGTTGCGGTCGACGTGCGGGAGCTGGTCGAAGGCGTGGCGGTGAAGGTCGTGAAGACGGTCACCGTCGGGGCGGGCAGCGGTTCACGTGGCCGGGTGATCGGCCCCGCCGTCGTCGGTGACGGGGCGGTCGTCGGTGACGGCGAGGTCGGCGGCCGCGGGGAGTTGGTCGGCCGCGGGGCAGTGGTCGGCCGCGGGGCAGTGGTCGGCCGCGGGGCGGTCGTCGGTCGCCGGGCGGTGGTCGGCCGCGGGGCGGTGGTCGGTCGCGGCGCATCGGCGCGCAACCGCTGGCCGGACGACGCCGAGGCTGCCGAGGCTGCTGCAGGCACGGTCACGGTCACGGTCACCGTGGTGGTCACCGGTGTGGGTGTCGCTGCGGATGTCCTGGGGGTCGAACCGGACCCGGGCGCTTCGGCCTTCGGTGTGGTGGCTGCCGAACTGCGCAGGGCGCTCTTCGTCGGGGCCGGCCGCGCTGCCGTGGTCCGGGGAGCTGAATTCGGCGAGGTGGTGACGCGGGGCGCCGTGGTCCCTCCCGGCATGGAAGGCGTGGACGGCGTGGACGGAACGGTCGAGGACAGCGGGCTGCTGTCGACGGTCGGTGCGGGTACGACCGCGCTGGGCGTGCGCGCGCTCGTCGCACTGGTGGCGGCGCTGGTGGTGGCGGCCGGGCACGGCGGCAGTTGCTGCGACGTCAGTCGGGTGACCACAGCCCTGGCGTCGGCCAGCGTGCCGACCGTTATACCGGCGGTGACCTGGTCCCGGGCGGCCTGAACCAGGTCCTTGACCTTGAGCGGCGTGCACCCGGTGTGCCCGGGCGTGCAGGAATTCTCCTGCGCCGACGCCAGCCTCCAGCCCAGCAGCGAGCCGTTGACACCCCGGAACACGGTGACCTGGTCGTCGTGGTCGCCGACGTAGTACTTCGTCGTGGTCCACATGTACGACCCGGTCAACGCCACCCCGACCAGCACCGCCACGGCCAGGGCGAAGGCCCAGCGTCGGTGCCACCGCAGCGGCCGCGGTGCCCCGCGAACGGCACGAACGGACCCGTCTAGCGGCTGCACCCCCGTCGGGCCGGCAGCCGAACCGGCCGCCGGGTGGGGCCTGACGTCGTCGGCGGTGTCGTCCTCGTCGTAGGGATCGTTGTCATAACCATCGTCGTCATCGTCGACGTCGCCGTCGCCGTCGAAGGGATCATCCTGCAGCGCGTATTCGGCCTTCGCGGGCGGGTCCTCCGGGATCGGCGGCAGCGGCACCCGCGGCATCTTCTGGGTCAGGTGGATCGGCTGCATCGGGCCGGTGGCCTCCGGATCCACCCCGCCGCCGACGCCGAAACCGCCGCTGGAGCCGGTGTCGACCACGTCCGCGACGATCACGGTCACGTTGTCCGGCCCACCGCCGACCAGTGCCAACTGGATCAGCGTGTCGGCGACCTGGTCCGGGTCGGGGCCGGCCAGCGCATCGGCGATGGCCTCCGGTGAAACCACGTCGGACAGGCCGTCGCTGCAGATCAGGAAGCGATCGCCCGGCGAGGTCTCGCGCAGGGTGATGGATGGGTCCATCTCGGTGCCGTTGAGGGCGCGGAGCAGCAGCGATCGCTGGGGGTGGTGCGCAGCCTCGTCGGCGGTGATCCGGCCATCGTCGACCAGCGACTGGACGAAGGTGTCGTCGTGGCTGATCTGATGGAGCACGCCGTTGCGGTACAGGTAGGCACGGGAGTCGCCGACGTGGGCAAGGGCGACCACCGGCCCGTCGAACAGCAGGGCGGTGAGGGTGGTGCCCATGCCGTCGAGCTCGGGATTGTCACCGACCATCTCGGCGATCGCGGAGTTGCCCTCGCGGGTGGAATCGGTCAGCGGCCGCACCATGTCGCTGCCCAGTGGCAGCTCGTCGAGATCGACGAAAGCGGCGACGACCAGCCGCGACGCGACGTCCCCGGCCGCGTGCCCGCCCATGCCGTCGGCGATGACCAGCAGCCGGTCGCCGGCGAACACCGAGTCCTGGTTGTTCGCTCGCAGCAGGCCGCGATCGGTACGTGCGGCGTACCGGAGTACATGGGTCATCTGCGAAGCCCGGCGAGCCGGGGCCGCACTGTCGGAGGCGCGACCGGGCGCGTCACGGGCGCAACTCCAGGACCGTGCGACCGATGCGGATGGGCACGCCAACGGGGACCGGGGTCGGCGCGGTGATCCGGGCCCGGTCGAGATAGGTGCCGTTGGTGGACCCGAGATCCTCGAGTGCATAGCCGCGACCCTGCTGCACGATCCGGGCATGGCGGGTGGAGGCGTAGTCGTCGTCGAGCACGAGGGTCGAGTCCTCAGCGCGACCGATCAGGATGGGGCCCGATCCGAGGCGCAGTCGGGTGCCGGCCAGCGACCCGGCCGTCACCACCAGGATCGCCGGTGTCAACGACGTCGTCTGGGCCAGGGGCTCGCCAGACCGCCGGCGACCGCGACCGGCGGCGAGACCCGAGCGCAGGTCCGAGGCCACCCGCAGATCGGCGCGCACCACCCGGACAGCGGCCAGCACGAAGAGCCACAGCAGGATCAGGAATCCCACTCTGGTCAGCTGGAGGATCAGCGCCGGCATGTCGGGGCTCAGATCACCTGTGGAGGTTGAAGACGACGGTGGAGTGGCCGACCCGGATGACGTCGCCGTCCGCGAGCTGCCAGGTCTGCACGTTGGAACCGTTCACCGAGGTGCCGTTCGTCGACCCGAGATCGTGCATGACGGCGACCTGCCCGTCGAAGTAGATGTCGACGTGCCGCCGGGACACCGAGGTGTCCGGGAGCCGGAATGCCGCGTCCTGACCGCGGCCCACGATGTTGGAGCCTCGCTGCAGCTGATAGGTGCGGTGCGAGCCGTCGTCGACGCTGAGCACCGCCTGCAGCTCCACCGGCGGCTGCTGGTAGGTGGGGCTGGGACCGAAGTCCTGCTGTCCGTACTGCTGGTAGGGCGGCTGGCCGTAGCCCTGCTGGTCGGGCGCCGGCGGCTGATAGGGCGGGGGATAACCGGCCCCCGGCGGCGGGTAGGCCGGCTGGCCGTACGGATTGGAATTCGGTGCCGGGTAGCCGCCCTGCGGCGACTGGGCCCCGTAGCCGCCCTGCGGCGGATAGCCGGGCGGGCGTTGCGCGTAGGGCTGGGCGTCGTACGGTGGCCGGTCCGACGGCGGGTACTGCGCCGGATCGCCATACTGCTGTCCGTAGCCCTGGCCGTGCGGGCCCTGCTGGTCGTAGCCCTGCTGGTCGTAGCCCGGTTGGTTGTAGCCCGGCGGTTGGCCGTTGCCTGCCGGCTGGCTGTAGCGATCGTTGCCCTGCTGGTCGTACCCGTGCTGGCCGTAGCCCTGACCGTAGGCGGGCTGTCCGTAGCTGGGCTGTCCGTAGCCGGGCTGCCCGTATTGCGGAGGATGGCCGCCCTGCCCGGGCGCCTGCGGGGAGTCCTGCTGCGGGCCGTCATCCCTGCGAGCGGGGGAACTGCCATGCGATGACGAATCGGCCGGCCGGCCGGCGTCCTCGGGCTGCTGCGTCATGGGGAGCACTCCTGCGCTTCGAAGGGCGGCCCGCCGACCGACATCGGGATCGACGAGCGAGCTGATGCGGAACTGTCCGGTGTGCAGAGCATCGGACTCCTCCAGTGTGACCGCTACGTTGCCGAAGGTCTGCCAGCCCTGCTCGTCCAGATACTCCCTGATCATCGACGACAACGCTGCTGCGACCCGCTCTTCGTCCTGGCCGACGCCGCCGGCGTCGGTCGGGCCGAGTCGGACGGTGTACCGATTCGGCGCGATGGTGCGGCCGCCCTGGTGCTGCAGATGACTGGACGCCTCGCTCTGCAGTGCATCGGCCACCTCGGTCGGATGCACCGAGCCGCCGAACAGCCGCGCGAAGGTACCGGCGACCGCACCCTGCAGCTTCCGCTCGAAGCTGGACAGCACGCCCATCGTCACTCCTTCCTCCACTGCGGTGCTGGGGTCCGCTACTGCGCTGCACTGGTGGCGCCGTCGGGGCATCTGGACGGGCTCGGCACCGGATCGCTCTGCCAACTGCGAATGGTATCGGTGCGCTGCGGAAGACGTCCGGGCGTCGGGCAGGTTGCACCGGCGCGGCACATCGGCCACCGAGGGAGGTCGCCGAACTGCAGGAACTCGCTGATTTCGGGCCGAAGAACGGTGCGTGTTAGCCTCTACCGGTTGCTCGGGCGAGTGGCGAAATGGCAGACGCGCACGGTTCAGGTCCGTGTCCTGGAAACGGGGTGGGGGTTCAACTCCCCCCTCGCCCACTCTGGTTGAGACAGACGATTCCGGCCCCATCGGCGCACTGCGCGGGTGGGGCCGTTGTCGTTGTGCCGCAGGGCGATGCCACCGGTCGTCGACGGCTTCCGGCGAAACTTCAGAACAGCATGCCGCGGTCATCCGGCTCGATGGCTGTCGCGACACGACCGGCGCCGGCGAGAACAGCCGAGGCACCCGCGGCGGGCGATGCCGGGCCGGGGCGTGTCGGGCCGGCAGGTGGTGTCGGGCCGGCAGGTGGTGTCGGGCCGGCGCCCGGAACCGGGCCCACGCCTGGCAGCCAGGTGCCGTGCTCGAGGAAGTCGCTCCGGCTTTCCTGAGCGGCCCGAGCGGCCCGTCCGGCCAACTCGTCGGCCCGCACGTTCAATGGATGCACTGATTCGTCCCGCAGGTGCGCCTTCACCTTGACGAAACCGACGCCGGCGTCGCGGGAATCCAACCGGTCGTGGATCTCGCGGATGATGTCCAGGTTCGCGATGGGACCCGTCCTGCGGACGTATCCGGCCCGCTGCCACCCCGGCTTCCAGGTGGACGCGCAGCCAATCGCGTACGCCGAGTCGGATTGGATCTGCAGCGGCTGGTCGGCGAAGTCACGGAGCACGGTGAGGATGGCCATCAGTTCACCGATCTGATTGGTACCCGCCGTCCGTCCGCCCGAGCCGTAACGGCCGTCCTCGCAGGCGTACGCCCAGCCCGTCGGGCCGTTCGGATTGCGCAGGCAGGATCCGTCGGTACCGACGGTCAGGATCCCCGGAGTCATGCCCCGAGACTGCCACAGCTGATCACCCGGATCCGGCGGCCCACGAACGATCGACCAGGCCGGTATACGCCGAACGGCCGGCGGCCGATGGTTGAGACGTTCGGATCGAGAAGGAGCCGCGGGACGGTCATCATGCCCAGTTCTCGACGGACGAAACCATGATAACGCCCATTCTTTCAATGCTTCGAATGGAGTTTGTCGAACGCACTTCGACGAATCTAGACCCGACCTTCCGATATCTCCAACCGCAGCCGGACCTGCATAGTCTTAGGGTGTATGCTAGGCACCATTCGCCGATTATATTTGTCACATCGCCCGGGGCCGGCGCGGGGTCGGTCTCCGGTGGTGCGGCGGCCTCCGGTGTCGTACCCGCGACCACACACCCCCTTTCGACAGCAGCGGACCGTCGCAGTCGATCCTGAAACAGGAAGGACGACGCATTGACCTCCAGCACGCGTACTTCTCGTCGGGCCGCAGAGCCCGTGCCCGACTCCGGTGGCCTCGCGATGGAATTGCTTTCTCAACTTGCCCGTAGGGCCTCGTTCGAATTCGCCGCCCAGCTGGCGCCGCTGGGTCTCACGCCCGCCCAGTTCGCCGTCATTGATTTTCTGTTCAACAACGGCGGATCGGCGACCCAGGCCGAAATTGCCCGCTCGGTCGGGGTGGAGCAGCCGACTATGGCAGCGACGCTGCGTCGCATGGAGCGGGACAGCTTGATCGTTCGGGTGGCCGATCCAGCGGATGGGCGACAGAGTTTCGTCTCACCGACACCGGCAGTGAAGCGCAAGCGAGCCAAGCTGGCCGCAGCCCAGGAACGCGCGGAGGTGGCGGTCCTGACCACCCTGAGCCATTCCGAGCAGGGTGAGCTCAAGCGCCTGCTGTTGAAGATGCAGGCCATCCCGGGCGAGCGCCCGCGCTTGTCCAGCCGCTCCGCCTGAGCGTCACGTCCAGTCGCTCAACCCGGGCCCCGCGCACCCGGGTTGCGCTGGAGGAGCACGACGGTGCCGGTCGATCCGATGTCGGAGTAGCCGTGCACGCGTGCGTCCGCCAACCAGGCGGCCTGACCCTCTGTCCCCAGCGGAAACCCCACAGCCGCGGTCTCGGACACGATGAACTCGGGCCTGGCCACCGCCAGCGGTGTCCGGCCGATCAAGGTGACCGCGTCCCGTTCGGTCAGCTGCGGCGCCAGCTGGTTGGAGGCAGCAACGGTGGTGCCACTCGGAATGCGGTCGAGCAGCTGCCGGGTGGCAGCCGTGGTCACGTCCGTGTGCCACAGCGTTGACGTGAAGGCCGGCTCGAACCCGTTCTGCGGAACCAGGTACACCGTCACCACCACGCTCGCCGCCAGGTACCACGGCCGGCCGGTGGGTAGCCGCCGGAGCACGTCGACGAACGCCGCGAACAGCACGGGCATCAGCACCAGGCCGTAGTGGTACTGGGTCCCCCAGTACGAGGTGTCGACGGCCAGGAATCGCCACAGGATGGTCGGCACAGCGAGCAGCGCGATGGGCGAGCGGACGGCCAGGAAGGCGGTCGGCGCCAACAGCAGCACCAGCGTGACGATCTTGATGTCGGGCGTCAGCAACACGGTGAACTGATGGAAGATCGAGTCGCCGAACTTGCCCACCTTGGTGTTGCGTCCGGCCGGATTGAACGCCGGAATGATGACCAGTACCGCCAGCGCGGAGGCCAGTCCGCCACCGGCCGCCGTCGCCAGTCCCAGCACGCGTCGGCCGCGCCAGGCCACCAGCAGCCCGAGCACCGCGACCGTGAGACCCAGGTCCTCCTTGACCAGGACGAGCGGGGCCGCCCACAGCACTGCCGCGGTCAACCGCCCCTGCCCGAAAGCCACCAGCGCAAAAGCCAGTAGCGGAGCCGCGAAGGCGACTTCGTGGAAGTCGAAGGTCACCGCGTTGGCCACGCCGAAGCTGAAGCCGTAACCGGCACCGACGACCAGCGCGCCGCCCAGTCCGATCTCCTGCTGCGCCCACCTCGTCAGCGGTACCACCCCGACGGCGATCAGCACGGCCTGCGCCACCAGCAGGGTGGTCGGCGAATCGTGGATCCAGTACAGCGGTGCCAGCATCGCCAGCACCGGCGAGAAGTGATCCCCCAGCACGTCGAAGTGCGGGCCCTGGATGCTGTTGAACGGCAGGTGACCCTGCGAGTACGAGCGCACCGCCTGGTCGTAGATCCCGAGGTCGTAGGCGCTGGTCAGCAGTTCCACATGGCGGCGGATAGCGACCGCGGCGTAGAACACCGCCAGCGCAGCTGCAAACAGCCAGGGCAACCAGGACGACGTCCGCGGGGTGATCATGCCGACGGGACCCGCCGCCGGCCGAATCCGGGAGGGGTGCGGGAGGCCGATCGCGGTGCCGTCCAGCGGGCCGTCCGGGAGGGCGCTGTTGGACAACGAGTGGCTCTTTCCGTGCCGACCGAGCCGGTGTGGTTCGGATACCGGATCGAGGCTAGCCGCCGGTCCGTCGGCGCGGCGTCAGCCCAGCCACCCGTCGCGGCCGCGGAGCGACGCCTTGCGGGGCAGGTAGACGTTCCGGTCACGCACCCGGACACACCGCGCGCAGGCCTGATAACCCTGCGCCTCGCGTTGGCCGACCGTTTCCGGGTTCGGATCCGGGAAGTCCAGGAAATGGTGCAGTCCGATCCGGCACCAGATGCTGTCCACGCCGCCGTCACCTCGGTCCACTTCATCGAAAGTACGCTGACCTGCACACTTCGTCGACAAACCGAGGATCGCGAACGCTGCCCGCCGGACGACCCACCCGTCCCGCCGGGTGCGGCCGAGTTTCGTCGTCCCGGCGAAGGGCTACCTTTTGACCATGGAATTCAGATACCTCG
>CAXSEW010000045.1:0-14071 GCA_964236185.1 uncultured Nakamurella sp.
TGACCTTTGCCGTGACCGGTTCTAGGTGGGCGACGTTGCAGCACTGTTTGTTGCGGCAGCGGTGGTCGATCTGGAAGCCGTCGGGAATGTGGCCTGCTAGTAGTTGCCAAACCGCTCGGTGGAGCAGCTGGGTCACTCCCCCGACCTTCACTGATCCGTAGCCGTCCGTGGTGCTGGCTCCGGTCCAGTTCCAGCAGGGTGTGCCCTCAAACATCCGGTCGTCGGTGACGACCCTCTTCTGCCATGTGCGCGGCAGTGCGGCGATGGTGGTCATCAGGCGTCCGGCAATGCTGCGAACCACTCGGCCAGCGCGTCTGCCGAGATCAGGTACTTCTGTCCGACTCGCTTGCCAGCGAGCGGTGGGATGGAGCCACCGGCTTTGGTGACGTGGAGGGCGGTGCGGATGGTGTCCGAGCTGACCGAGTACGCCTCTGCGGCTGACGCGATGCTGTAGGCGCGGGTGTCGCTCATGACGCGGCCCGCTCTGCCGGCGTGGTGATGTCAGCGATCTGGACGCCAAGGCGCGCAGCGATACGTGCGGTGACTTCAGGACTTGGATTGCGGAGGCCGAGTTCGATTCGGGACAGGTAGCCAGGCGTCATCTCAAGCTCAAAGGCGAATCGCCCGAGGCTGACTCCGTTTTCTTCCCGCATCTTCCGAATCAGAAGGCCATCCGTTTTGAGGGATCTCACTCTGGGCGGCATAGCGGCAACAGTAGGAGATAACAGGAAGTTAAACAAGAGGAGAAAAGAGATTAGAGGAAGATGCACCCGTTCGCCGTTTTGATACGGTGACTTTCCGTGAGGATGATCACTGAGCGCTAAAGGATGGCGATCGGTTCCCCCGATTGCGTTGCCTCTAGTTGCCTGTCACTCTTCTAACCATGATCACCGGGCAGCAGGTACGGGAAGCACGTGGAAGAAAGCGGTGGCTGATGCGCGAGCTGGCCGAGGCTGTAGGTGTCACTGCGCGGACAGTCGGCGCTTGGGAGCGCGGCGAGTCGCCGATCCCGGTAACCGCCGAAGCACGCATCCGGGAAGTGCTGTCCGTAGAGAAAGTCGCGCGCGCGGATGAAGATGTGATCACGCTAGCCAGTGCGTCCGATGCTCAACTGATGACTGCGCTTGCGAACCGCCTCGCCCTCCGGGCTGCCGTGGCCGCTGCTGCTGCTCAGCAGAATGAAGCCGTGGGGGCTAAACCCCCGATTCCGGTTGGCGAAATCGCATGGATGGACCGCGATGCCGCAGAATTTACTGAGAGTAGTGAATCACCCGCGCCTGCTACTCCCAGCAGTACCCGGAAGAGGTCTACCAGCACGTAGGGCCCAATGGTTGACTCACCCTAAGTGAAGTGACAGCCGCAGTCGGGGGATTGGGGTTCCATCAGTGTTGATGATCGAGCATTTGAAAGCTGCTTGGCGCAGGGGGTTTTGGTTCGGAGTGCAGGAAGGTAAGGCTCAGGCGCGCGCTCAGTGTGACGTGTGCCCGGCGCGCTGGTCTGATGACGGTCAGCCTGCTCTGATCAGCGGCGTGGATCTGATGCGCCGGACGGGGGTGCAGAACTAACCGATCTGCAGCCGGGCGGCGACCTCTGCCATTGCGGCGCGGGTCGCCGCTTGGCCTATGTGGATGTACGCGCGCGATGCCAGGATGTTCGAGTGTCCGAGGATACGGGTGATGGTCGGGTCATCCACGCCGGACTCTTGGAGCAGCGAGGCGCAGGTGTGGCGCATCTCGTGAACGTGGTAGCGCCGACCCTTGCCGTCCTCTACCCGTGCGACCTTCGCGGTGTCCTGCAACGCGTAGAACGCCGCGGTGTCGTAGCCGGCGCGCTGTGGGGTGCCGTTGGGCTGCGGCCACACCAGGCCGTGCGGCGAGGCGGGTGCGTTCTCTTTCCAGGCGCGCAAGGCGGTCACCATCCACGGGACAAGCGGGATGATCCGCCGGCCCTTGTCGGTCTTCGGCATCACCAGGCACATGCTGCCGTGCAGCTGGGTGTACTTGTAGCCGTCCGGGACGCGGAGCCTGCGGTCAGGGCATCCCCCGGCGGTCTTCTTTCCACATGGCGGGTTACAACCGTGCACGTACGGGATCGGCTGCAACTGCTGGGAGATGTCGATCAGCCCGTTGTCGAGGTCAACACGGTTCCAGGTGAGCCCGAGCGCTTCTCCTTGACGGATGCCTTGCAGGAAGCCTGCGACCCAGCGGGAGCCGTCTGGCAGATTCGCTGCGGCATGGAGCATGGCCAGTGCGTCGATGAGTTCAATGGCGTCCCGGTCGGACACGGCCGGGGATGGCGCCTTGACCATCAGGACGCGCTGGTGGATGTCGTGGCCTTCCAGGACAGCGTCGCGCAGCATCTTGATCAAGATGGAATGGGTGCGCCCGGAGGTGGTGGTGGACAGCCCAGCTTTGCGGTACGCCTCACTGACGGCGCGGACATCAGCAGGGGTGAGGCTGGCGAGTTTCTTGGCGCCGATGGTCGGGACGACCCAGCGGCGGATACCGGCGGCGTCGGCGGTGTGGGAACCGGGCCGCTTGTCGTGGACGGTCCGGGCTAGCCAAACCTCAGCCCACGTCTTGACGGTGGCGCGGTTGGTGACACCGGCGACGGGTGCGCCTTCCTTGTCCAGTTTCTTGATACGGGCGGTCAGCGCTGCCTTGCATTTGGGTTCGGTGTCGGCGACGACCGCGATGCGACGGCGGGCGCCGGTCACGGTCCAGCCTGCCTCGATGCGGCCGACCCATTTGCCGTCCTTGCGTTGGTAGATGGAGCCGCTGCCGTATTGCCGGCGGTCCTTCTTCTCAGGTGCCGCGCTCGCCTTCGCCACTGTCCTCAGCCTCTGTTATCCGTATGCCCATTGGGCTGCCCTTGTCTGCCCAATGCCACCATATGCCAACATAAGCCGGGAGCCTATAAGGGCTGGTCAGGGGCTCGTGCTACGCTGATTCTATCAGACACCCTAGACAACGGTACTGTCTGGCATTCGATGCCCGGTGCCGACGCCACGCCGGGTGCCACAGACGGCAAGCCTGCAGCTGCCGCCGGAGCGGAGGATCCCGATGACGCCGGACGCTGACCGGGTGGCCGACCGCAAGCAGATCCTGCGGCACGATCTGCTGGCGAGCCGCCGCTCACGGGCGCAGTCGGACCGGGCGGCGGCGAGGACCGCCATCGCCGAACATCTCTGGCCGCGGCTGCTGCGGTGCACCGTCGTCTGCGCCTACCTGCCGCTGGCGACGGAACCGTTGCTGCCGTCACTGCTGGACCGGTTGCACGTCGCGGGGGTGAGGGTGCTCGTACCGGTGGTCGCCGCGGATGCACCCCTCGACTGGGCCGACTACCCCACTCAGTCCACCGGCAGCCCGTTCGGCGTCGCGGAGCCGGCCGGTCCCCACCTGGGCGCTGCCGCCATCACCTGCGCCGACGTCGTGCTGGTGCCGGCCCTCGCCGTCGACCGTGTTGGTCACCGGCTAGGCCGGGGCGGCGGTCACTACGACCGCAGTCTGGCGCTGCTGCCGGGGTCTGTCCACGGAGGGATCACCCAGCTGATAGCGGTGCTGTTCGACGGCGAACTGCTGCCGTCGGTGCCGTTCGACAGCCACGACGTGGCGGTCGATGCGGTCGTCACTCCGGCCGGCGGACTGCACACTGCAGCCACCTGAGCCGCACCAGGTTGCATGGCCCACGCCTTTCGGCGCATCATCGAATTGGCAGTCTGCCGCACCGAGTGCCAACGACGTGCAGTGCGAAGCACCGTCGCGTCGTTCGTCCCAGCGACTGCCGGTCCATTGGAACAAGCAATTCGAGCACCCTGAGCCTTCTTGCGCGGGGTCACCGCCGGAGGAATGCGTGCCCACGTACCAATATGCCTGCACCCAGTGCGAGCACCGTTTCGAGCAGGTGCAGTCGTTCTCGGACGCATCGCTGACCGAGTGCCCCGTCTGCGGCGGCAAGCTCCGCAAGGTGTACGGCTCCGTCGGCGTCGTGTTCAAAGGCAGCGGCTTCTACCGCACCGATTCCCGCAACGGAGCTACCGGCGCCGCGACCGGCGAGAAGTCCGACGCCGGCGAGAAGTCCGACTCCGGCGAGAAGGGCGACAAGGGCAAGGCCGCCGCGAAGGAGTCGACGCCGGCCAAGTCGACGGATTCCTCCGCCGGCTCCGGTCCCTCGTCACCGTCGTCGTCGTCATCCGGATCGTCGTCATCGGGTTCGACGTCATCGGGCTCCGGTACGTCCGGGTCCGGCTCCGGAGCCGGCAAGAGCTCCACTGCCAAGCCGGCCGCGGCGAAGTCCGGCAGCTGACCTGAGAGTTGTCCACAGGGCTGCCGGCCATCCACATCGCTGCGCGGGCGCTGGTCCTCGTGACGCCCGCGACCTAACGTCAGCGGCATGCCTGCCCTGTCGGTCGAGACGTCACCTTCGCCACCGCCTGACTTGGCGGTTGGGTTGGTGCCGGGGTTGGCGCTAACCGCTCGGCGATCACTGCCATGAGGCGATCTGCCGGCGGCCGGGCGTCGAGCTTGCAGCCGCACTGGCCGGATCGGCTGGCGACCCTGGCCCGGAGCCGGCGCCGCGGCGGGCTGCGCAGTCGGATCCTGCGGCGAATGCTGGCCGTCGCGCTGCTGATCGCGGCCGGTGTTCTGGCCGTCGCCGGGCAGCGCACCGCGCCCATCGGCAAGCCGGTGGTCGCGGTGTCCCGGGACCTGCCGATCGGCGCCACCGTGGCGGCGGCCGACGTGACCACCGTGCACCTGATCAGTCCGCCTGATGGCGTGCTGACGCCCGGGCAAGCTGTCGGCGCGGTGCTCTCCGGGCCGGTCCGCAAGGGCGAGGTACTGACCGACGCGCGATTGGTCCCGCCGGGCGGCCCGCGGCCGGGCACCGGCCGGATAGCGGTGCCGATCCGACCCGCCGATCCGGCAACGGTGGAACTGCTCAGCGCCGGGATGCACGTCGCCGTGCTGTCCGTCGACGAGAACGGTCGGGCCACCGTGCTGGCCACCGATGCCGTAGTGCTGTCGATCCCGCCGCCGCCGAAGTCCGAACCGGGCAAACGGCTCGTGGTGCTGGCCGTTCCGCTCGCAGCTGCTGACCGGGTGACCGCGATCTCGCTGCATGGATCGCTGGCTCTGCGGTTCACCTGACCGGACTTCATCTCGGCGCAACACCGGTGTTGCGCAGCACCACCGATGCCGCAGTAGCGTTCCCACCGCTTGCACCAGCGCGTCGGGTCGTCCCGGCGCCGAACTCGACGGAGACGCACCATGTTGAAGGGCTTCAAAGAATTCATCCTGCGCGGCAACGTGATCGAGCTCGCCATCGCCGTCGTCATCGGCACGGCGTTCACGGCTCTGGTCACCGGTTTCACGAAGTTCATCATCAACCCGGTGATCGCCGCCTTCGGCGGTCACAGCGTCGAGGGCCTGGCGTTCTACCTGGTGCCCGAGAACAAGGCGACGCTGGTCGACATCGGGGCGCTGCTCACCGCGTGCATCACCTTCTTGATCACCGCGGCGGTCGTCTACTTCGTCTTCGTCGTGCCGATGAATCGGCTGGCCGAGCGGCGCCAGCGGGGCGCTGCCACCGAGGTGGTCGAGCCGGCCATCCCGACGGAGCTGGAGTTGCTCATCGAGATCCGCGACCTGCTGGCAGCGCAGCAACGGGTCGGCACCCAGCAGCCCACCAGCTGACCGTGCAGGCGCTCCGGAATGGGATGGTCGGTGACCCGCCGGGCGGCGCGTTGGTCAACCGCCGTGGTGCGGCGGCCGGTTCTCCCGGTACCACTGCTCGCTGTAGCCATGGTCGCCGGACGGGTCGCGTTCATCGGCGGTGGTGTCCGGTAGGACATCGCCGAAGATCTCGTCCAACAGCCTCGGGTCCACCGACGGCGCGCCGGGCAGGGCGTCACCGGGCGGGGCGGCACCGGGCAGGGTGTTAGGGGGCGGGGCGCCAGTCGGGTCGTCACCGGCCGGGGCAGCGTCCTGGTCGCTCGGCTCCCGTCCGGCCACCGCCATCAGATCTGGGGCGTCAGATCTCGGCGTCGGACAGTTCACTGATCACATGGACGGCGAGCGGGATCAGCGTCGCCAGTCCGTCCCGGATCGCCTGCCGGGAGCCGGCCACGTTGGCCACCAGGGTTGATCCCGACACACCGACCAGGCCGCGCGATACCACGGCGTCGACCACACCGGCTGCCATGCCCGACCAGCGCAGGGCCTGTGCGATACCGGGCAGCTCCCGGTCGAGCACCTCGACGGTCACGTCCGGAGTCACGTCGCGCGGCGCGACACCCGTGCCGCCCACGGTCACCACGAGGTCCACGCCGCCGATCACCGCTGTGTTCAGTGCCGTCCGGATGTCGACCGCGTCGGACGGCACGGCAACGGAGCCGTCGACCACGAATCCGGCCTCGGTGAGCAACTCGGTGACCAGGGCGCCGGCGCCGCCGTCGCCTTCGCCGTGGACGAGCTGGTCGGTGATCGACACGATCAGTGCCCGACCGGCATGCGGTGTGGCTGTCGGCATGGTGGAGCCCTTCGTCGGGTCGGTGCCTTCGGTGGGACCGATACCTGTGGAACGAGACTAGCGACCATTCCGGGCTCGCCGGGCCATCGCCCCCGCGGCCGGGTCGGGCAGGATCGCGGTCATGCGACTGATCCTGCTCCGCCACGGCGAGTCCATCGGCAACATCGACGAGTCCGCCTTCTGCCGCATCCCCGACCACTCCATGACGCTCACCGAGGTGGGCGAGGACCAGGCCCGAGCGGCCGGGCAGCGGCTGCGGGACGTGCTGGGACCCCGCGCGGTCGACGTCTTCATCAGTCCCTACCGGCGCACCTGGCAGACGTTCCACCTGCTCGGACTGGACGACCGGGTCCGGCGGGTCCACGAAGAACCCCGACTGCGCGAACAGGATTGGGGCAACCTGCAGCAGCAGGCCGATCAGGCGCGGCAGCGCCAGGAACGGGACGCCTTCGGGCACTTCTTCTACCGACTGGATTCCGGTGAGTCGGGCGCCGACGTGTACGACCGGGTCACCGGTTTTCTGTCGGGGCTGACCGCGCCGGGATCGCGGCACCGCGACGACCCGGACCGGACCGTGCTGCTGATCACCCACGGGCTGACCCTGCGGCTGGCCTGCATGGCGCTGATGGGCTGGACGGTCGCCCAGTTCGAGGCGCTGTCGAACCCGTCCAACGGCGACTTCCGGATCCTGACCGAACGGACCCGGCCCGACGCGGGCGGCGGCTCGGGGAACGGCTCGGCCGGCGGTGGCCTGCTCGGGCTCGGCCTGGGGTGGGAGCTGGATCGCCCGTTCGAGACCTGGAAGTGATGCGCTCAGGACAGCAGGAAGTCCACGGCTGCGGTGCGGAAGACCGCGGACGTGATGGTGCTGATGTGGTTGCGCCCCGGGATCGACAGGTGGCGGCCGTCCGGCAGGCCGGCCGCCCAGCGCTGTGTATCGACGGTGATGCCGTCGTGCTCCCCGGCCACGACGAGCGTCGGCACGTCGACCGCCGCGGCCGGTAACGGCCGCTGCTCACCGCGCAGACCGGCCACCATGGCCGACAGCGCCGCAAGGTCGTTGTTCCGGTCGGCCAGGGCAATGGCTGCGGTGCGGCGGCCGATGCCATCAGGCGCGGGACGCCCGGCGACGGCCTCCCGGTAGGCGGCGAGCTGGGCGTCGTCCAGGCCCTCGAACAGCGGCCGGCCGTCGTAACCGCCGATCACCGCCCGCCGCAGGGCCGGCAGTCCGTCCGGCCAGGGCGGCCGGTCTCGCTGCGCGGGTGACCGCCCGGCCGCGACCACCAGCTCGCCCACCAACCGCCCACCGAGCGAATAGCCGATCACGTCCAGCAGCGGCAGCGGTCCCAGCACATCAGGCACCACCGCCAGGACGGCGCGCAGGTCCGCCAGCAGGATCGGCAGGGAGTAGGCACTGCTGACCACCGGCTTGCCGGACCGACCGGATCCGCGCAGGTCGACCGTGACCGTCGGGATGCCGGCGCGGTGCAGACCGGCGAGCCAGCCCGTGCCCGCCCAGTTGGACCGGCCGCTCGCGCCGAAGCCGTGCACCAACAGCACCGGGACGCATCCCCGCGACCCCGGCGCGGGGAGTCGGACCGACACCGATAGCGGAACACCCAGATCGCCGGGCACCGTCAGCACGACGTCGTCGGTCATCAAGGGGTGGCGCTCAATAGGTGACGACCACACCGGCGCGGTCCGCCGAGAACTCGACCTCCGCCAGGGTGCCCAGGGTGACCGGGGCGGCGAGCCGTGGATGTGTGGTCAGCAGGCCGACGACCGGGACGCCGGCCGCCTGTGCGGAGGTGACGCCGGCCGGCGCGTCCTCGAAGGCCAGACACCTGGCTGGCGGGTGGCCGACGCGGGCGGCGCCGAGCAGGTACGGGGCCGGATCGGGCTTTCCATCGGCGACGTCGTCGGCGGTGACCAGGTAGCGCGGAATGGGGAGGCCGGCAGCGGCGATACGGGCACGGGCCAGCCGGAGGCTGCCGCTGGTGACGATCGCCCAGCGATTCGTCGGCAGCGTGTCCAGGGCGGTCAGCGCACCCGGCAACGGGATGGTGTCCTGGGTATCGGTGGACTCGCCGACGATCATGAACTCGTTCAGTTCCGCCACCTCGTCGGCCGGCATGTCTCGGTCGAGCATCCGCAGCACCTGTTTGCCTGGGATGCCGTGGATGAACGGCTCGACCTCGGCGAACGGCCGGCCGATCCGGTCGGCAAGCCTGCGCCAGTTCCGCTCGACGCTGGCGGTCGAGTCCACCAGCGTGCCGTCGAGATCGAACAGGATCGCCTGCACCACCACTTGCGTCATGCAGTCTGCGTACCACGGGGTCGGGCGGTCCGGTGAACGAAGCGCACCGATCCCGGTGGTGGCGCGCCGGTAGGGTCCCGGTCATGGAACCCCTGCGCATCGGCGTGCTCGGCGCCGCCCGGATCAGCTCCGCCGCGATCGTCGAACCGGCGCGTCAGACCGGCACCCGACTCGTCGCCGTCGCCGCCCGCAGCCGGGACCGCGCTGAGGCCTTCGCTGCCGAGGCCGGGGTGGAGCGGGTACTCGACTCCTACCAGGCGGTGCTCGACGACCCGGAGGTCGAGGCGATCTACAACCCGCTGCCCAACGGCCTGCACGGTCCGTGGAATGCCCGGGCCATCGCGGCCGGCAAGCACGTGCTGTCCGAGAAGCCGTTCGCCAGCAACGCCGTCGAGGCGGCCGAGGTGCGGGACCAGGCCGCCGCAACGCCGCTGGTGGTGGCCGAGGCCTTCCACTACCTGTACCACCCACTGATGCAGCGGATGATGGAGATCCTCGCCAGCGGCGAGATCGGCGAGCTCCGGCACGTCGAGGCGGTGATGACCGGCAGCTCGCCCGAGGACGACCCGCGCTGGGATCTGGCGCTGGCCGGCGGCTCGCTGATGGACCTGGGCTGCTACAGCCTGCATGCCATCCGGACGTTGGGCGGTTTCGCCGGCGGGCCTCCGCAGCTGACGTCGGTGACCGGTGGCGAACGGGCCGGCCATCCGGGGGTCGACGAGTGGGTGACGGCGGAACTGGCGTATCCGTCAGGGATCTCGGCGGTCTCCCGGTGCAACATGGCGTCGGAGACCAATCAATTCACACTCCGCATCATCGGCAACCAGGGTGAGGTCGATGCGGAGAACTACGTCAAACCGCAGGAGGACGATCGCATCAACGTGCGCACCCAGCCGGACGGGCGGCCCGACCAGCGCGTCGAGCGGCTGGGCAGCAAGACGTCGTACACCTATCAGCTCGAATCGTTCGTGGCGGCGATCAGATCCGGCACGCCCATGCTCACCGACCTGGATGACGCGGTCGCCAACATGGAGCTGATCGACGCCTGCTACCAGGCGCTCGGCATGCCGCCGCGGCCGCGATCGGTGGCCGCCGACTGAGTACCGTTAGGGCTCGGGCACTTCGGCGGCGGCGAGCGCGCAGGCCCGGGCCTGCGCCGGCTGGGTGGCCTTCTTGGCGGTGACGAACAGCCCGACCGACAGTGCGATGAGAAGGGCGCCGGCGACGCGTGGCGCCGTCAGCGTTTCGCCCAGCCACATTCGCACTGACCGGCGGGTCGCGGCTCGCAGGGCCGCAGTCAGCTGCCCACGATGCCGATCAGCGCCAGCGGGCGGCGGACCAGCTGCCACAGCGCGGTGGTCACGGTGACCAGGGCGGCCTTGTCGGTGGTGGTCAGGGTGTGGTCGGTCGTCGATGGCTCGTCCAACGCGGCCACGAGTCGGGCGGTCGCGGTCGAGTAGGCGCGCATGGTGTCGTACTGCGGTGAGTCCGAGGTTTCCAGGATGGCGCCGAAATACCGTCCGGTCCAGCCGACCGAATGAATATTAATCGCCTGCGATGTATTGCGGTCGGTCCAGCCCTGCTTGGAGCCGTGGCTGCCGGTCAGTGCGTTGAAGCCGAAGTGCTGGTCGAACCCGTCGGCACCCACCGGCGCCACGGTGGCCATCGCCTCCATCAGGAACGGACCGACCATGGGATCGATCGATGCCCGATAGAGGAACATGGCCTCGTCATCGGCGGTGATGTATTCCCAACCCCAGTCGTGGGGGCCCGTTTTCGCGCCGTTGGCGGTGGACCCAAGGTGATAACGAGCGGCCATCGCCGGGACCGCGGCGGTCGTCCAGTAGTGCGATTCGATGCTGTCGTCGGAGTGCACGATCATCTCGTGCAGGTTCGCCGCCATGTCGGCCGGCAGCCGACCGTCGTACTGGACGAGGTAGTAGGCCACCGTGAACAGCTTCACGATGGACTCGGAGATGACCTGGACATCACCGCCGCGTGAGGCCTCCAATCTGCCGGTGGCCCGGTCGACCAGGGCCACGTGCTGATCGACGTCGTCGGCCGACGCCGCCGCGACGCCGGCGTCCACCGCCTGCTGGGCGCTGACATCAGCAGCTGACACCATGGCCGCCACCGCCGGCTGAATCGATCCTGCCGTGAGCAACACAGCGACGACCGCGACTGCGACCGCAGTGGTCGATCCCCGGTGACATCCGCGCACGTCGGCTACCATAACCGCCATTCCCGGTGATCAGCGCCCCACGGGCGGCTCAAGATCATCATTTCGAAGACCGACGAGCCCTGCGGTCATCCGGCTGGACGCTGCGGTCCAGCCGCCTCCAGAACTTGTTGCGCAAAAAATCTGGGCGCAGGTGGGAGCGGAACCCTTGCACACCAGCAATAATAGAAGGGCGCAGCAAGAAGGACGCGCGGACCGGCCCCTTACGAGGGGGCTCGTCGCACCGCTGGACTCCACCAAGAGAGGTCAAAGATGACGGCAAGTCAGAAGTTAGCCACCCGTTCGGTCGTACCGGCGCAATCAGAGGGTCCCGACTCCGCTACCCGACAGGATCAACAGAGCAACATCGAGGGGCGCTACCGCACCGCCCATGACGAAGAGGCCTATCGCCGCAGCGTCCTGGAGCAGGCCAACACCGACATCGCTGCCGGCTGGTGACCGGCTCCAGCCGCCGGGTGATGCCGGCGGGTGGAAGCAACGCTGCCGGCTGACGGCACATCCGGGTCCAGCCGGCGACGACTCCGCCACCCCGGCGGGGTCAGGTTAGGGATCGATGACGCCCGAACCGACACATCGAGTAGGCGACGTACCTGCGCCTCCGGTTTCCGGGTGGACCGTTGCGACCATTACCCTGGACAGGCCCCGCCTCTATAGCTCAGGGGATAGAGCATCGGTTTCCTAAACCGTGTGTCGCAGGTTCGAATCCTGCTAGGGGCACTGTGTCGATGCCGGACTCCGTCCGGAGTGCCCCCACCTGGTGTGAAAGCGTTGCAGATGGGCGCACTGTACCGGGCTTCGCCCGGAGTGCCGCCCATCCGGTGCGACAGCAACGTCGCCAGTGTCGGGACGCAGTCAGGCCCAGAGTTCGTCCAGCGTCGGGAGTTCCACCCGGGTGCGGGCGGTGGCGCCCGGCGCCGAGGCCGCCCGCGCAGGTGTCATGTCGGTGACCGTCAGGGTCCGCTGGGCGGCGTCGTCCAGAAACCGGGTGAGCTGCGCGTAGCTGTGTTTGTCGTTGCCACCGAACCGGTGGTGTGGCATGCGCAGCGGGGCGTACAGCGACAATTCGTCGGCCGCGCGGGTGACAGCGACGTAGAACAGCCGCTGCTCCTCCAGCAGCCCTTCCGGTGTGCCGAGGGACATGTCGGACGGGAAGGCGCCGTCGGCCAGGTGCAGCACGTGCACGATGGGCCACTCCAGACCCTTCGCCGAGTGGACCGTGGACAGTACGAGGTAGTCCTCATCCAGGTGCGGCGGACCGGCCAGGTCCGACGTGGACGCCGGCGGGTCGAGAGTGAGTTCGGCGACGAACGCGGCCAGGTCGGGCGCCGACGCGGCTGCACCGACGAGCCGGTCCAGGTCCGCCAGCCGAGCGACGGCGTCCCGATGGCGAGCGGTGAGCAAGGGCCGCAACAGGTTCAGGCACAGGACGGCCCGCTCCGCCACGGTGGCGGCGGCCCGCGCCGAGACCACCGCGGCGAGGGTGGCGGCCAGCGCCGACCGGCTCATCGCAGGTGCGGCGGCCACGGACTCGCCGACCCAGTCGCCGGTGAGGTCGGCCGCCGCGACGAGTTCCAGCAGCCCGCGGGCGCGGGCCGGGCCGATCCCGTCGTGCAGGCGCAGCAGCCGGTACCACGCAACCTCGTCGACCCGGTTGATGGTCACCCGCAGCGCCGCGACCAGATCCTTGACGTGCGCGGCCTCCAGGAATTTGAGGCCGCCGAACTTGACGAACGGGATGCGCCGGGCGGTCAGTTCGACTTCCAGCAGGTCGCTGTGGTGCCCGGTCCGCATCAGCACGGCCTGGTCACGGAGCAACCGACCGTTCGCCGCATGTTCCAGAACGGCGTCGGCCACCGCCCGAGCCTCGGCAGGCGCATCGTGGCAGCGGATCAGGCTCGGCCGGTCGCCGCCGGTCCGCGACGAGTGCAGCTGCAATCGATGATCTGCCGAGCCCTGCGGGCGGACGGCGTTGGCCAGATCCAGCAGAGGCTGGCGGGAGCGGAAGTTCTGCTCCAGCCTCACCACCGTCACGCTCTCGAAGGCCCCGGTGACGTCGAGCAGGTGAGCGCTGTCGGAACCGCGGAACCCGTAGATGGCCTGGGCGTCGTCGCCCACCACGGTCAGGCCTGTCCCGGTGGGTCTGAGCATCCGCACGATGTCGACCTGGGTCTGGTTGACGTCCTGGTACTCGTCGACGAGCACGTGGTCCCATCTCGCGGCGATACCGGCACCCACCTGCGCATCGGCCAGCAACGATCGCCACGCGATCAGCAGGTCGTCGAAGTCGAGCAGCCCCCGACTGCGCTTGCGGGTCACGTAGCCACGGAAGAGGCCGACGATGGCGTCGACATGCGGCTCCAGCCAAGGGAAGTCGCGGGTCAGTACGGTCCGGGCCGGCATGCCGGTGCTCACCGCCCGCGAGTACAGATCCACCAGCGCCGAGGCGGTCGGCAACCTGGCGCCGCCCTCGGCCAGGCCGTGATCGTGCCGGAGCAGGTCCATCGCATCGACCGAATCGGCGCGGTCCAGGACCGACATCGCCTCCGGCAGTCCCAAGGCGTCGGTGTGGGCGGAGATCACCTGGTGCGCGACGGCGTGGAAGGTGCCGCCCTGCAGCCGACGCGCGGCCTCGGGACGGGTGCACACGGCGGCGGCCCTGGTCATCATGTCGTCGGCCGCCCGACGGGTGAAGGTGAGCAGGAGGATGCGTTCGGGCGGAACACCGCGGTCGACCAGACTCGCCACCCTGGCCGTCAGTGTTCGGGTCTTCCCGGTTCCGGCTCCGGCAAGGATGACCAGCGGCGACTCGCCGTGAGTGGCGGCCGCCAGCTGCGCGTCATCCAAACCCGCATCCCAACCGGCATCGAACATACGTTTGATGGTAGGTGCTCTTCGGCGGTTTGACCGTATCCCGCGCGGATGTCCTCAGCCGGAGGGGATGACCAACCCTCCGGCGTCAACGGGTTGACGGAACCCCTGCTCGTCAT
>CAXSEW010000046.1:0-14005 GCA_964236185.1 uncultured Nakamurella sp.
ACGGCCGGGCTCGGTTCCCTTGCAGGAATCGGGTCCGGCCTCTCGTTTGGGGCCAGGTAGCTCAGTCGGTACGAGCGTCCGCCTGAAAAGTGGAAGGTCGCCGGTTCGATCCCGGCCCTGGCCACCACCTCTGAACTGGGAGAACACCCGCTGGGTGTTCTCCCAGTTCTGCGTCCGGTGCCACTGTGGGTGCCACCAGACTCAGCTGCGCACCCCTGTAACGCTGGTCCCAGGCGTCCCCCTGATCGCCTTCCGAGCTGGCCGATCCAGCCCAACGCCTTGCGTCCCCGATTCCGCCCCGGGGCGCGCTGAGCTCTGGATAGCCTTCGGGTTCACCCGTCGCAACAACCTCCGGCGGACCCTCCGAGCGCCAGGAGCAGCCCTGCCATGATCGATTTCAAGAACCCGTCGTACATGAAGCTGCACGAGATTCCGGCAGACGAGGCGTTCTCGCTGGTGTCCATGATGCTGGTCGACGGCGAGTCGCTCTTCGCCGCGTTCAAGACCACCCGCGACCACGTCGTCTTCACCAACAAGCGGGTCATCGCGGTCAACATCCAGGGCATGACCGGCAAGAAGAAGGACCACACCTCCTTGCCCTACAGCAAGGTTCAGGCGTTCTCAGTGGAAACTGCCGGCGTGATGGACCTGGATAGTGAGCTCGAGATGTGGTTCAGCAGCGTCGGGAGCGTCCGCTTCGAATTCAAGAGCCGCTTCGACATCCTCTCGTTCAACAAGCTGATCAGCGGTTACATCCTGTAGTTGCGCGTAGCAGGTAGGAACGGGAACGAGCTCCAGCCAGGCAGCGACTGCCACCGCTCTCCTTCGACCTGATCGGACGGTCTGACGGCCACTAGGGCGCAGTACGTCCGCCCAGCCTGAGGTTCATGTTGTCGATCTCGTCGAGCACATCGGCCGCCATCCACGCGCGGTGCCTTGCCCTTTGCGTCAAGGGCGTCAGGACTTCAGCGTCCGTGAGCCGCTCGCAGGCACCATTCGCGGCGTTGTAGCTGGATCCGGTGAGCGCCATGACATCCGCTACGTCGACCACGGGGTTTTCCAAGAGCTTGCCGATCAGGGCCTCATCGGTCGATCCCCCTCGTGGTGTGGCCCGGTCACGCCAGGCGCCTGGCAGTTCTGCGAGCACTTCGGCCGAAGACTCAGCGGCTTCCGCTGCGACCGATGTCGATTCGGCCAAGTAGTTCACGAATTCATCGGCAGCACCATTGCGGTAATCGTTCACCATGCTGAAATAGCGGCTGGTATCGGCGAGCATGGCGGCCGCTATCGGAACCACGGTTCTCTTCGCCAACTGTCGGCGGCGGAGCGTCGCGCTGATCAAGGCTCGTCCAATGCGGCCGTTGCCATCAGTGAACGGGTGGATGGATTCGAATTGCGCGTGGGCGATCGCCGCTTGGACGACCGCCGGTACGTCATCGCGGTTGGCGTAGCGAATGAGGTCGTCCATCAACGGCTCGACCAGGTCCGCCGGGGGCGGAACGTGGATGGCGCCGCGGGGGCTGTAGTCGCTTCCCCCGATCCAGTTCTGGATATCACGCACCCTGCCCGCATACATCTTTTCGTTCCAGTCGTCCTTCATCAGAAGGAGGTGCGCCTCCAACAGGTCGGCCAAGGAGATTTCGCCGCTTGCGCCGGCGCGGCTGATCATCGACTCCAGGGCAGTCACCGCGGCGAACGTTGTTGTGGCCGCATTGCTGGATTTGATGCCTGCGACCGCTTTGGCGAAATCGTTGCGGGTGGCGTTGACGCGCTCGATCCGTGAGGACGACACCGATTCGGTCCGGAGCAGGAAGGAGCCAAGACCGGCGAGCTGCCGACCCGAGCCGGAATCAAGCGATGCCACGGCCGAGGTGGCGTCAACGACGGCCAACCCGGTGACCTTGGACGTCCGCAGGTCGAGCGTGGCGATGTCCGGCGGCAACGAAACTTCGATCTCGCGCAGCATGCGGTCTCCGCGCGGGCCACGGCCAGACATCTGCCAGGGCACTATCTGATGACCATGGCCGGCCATCCGCTGGTCCAGTCGAGCACCAGGCCTGCTGGCGCGCCGAGCGGAGCGCGGGTGAAGCGTCCAGGGTCGGTCGGACCGCCGCGCACATGTGCATCGGCATTCCTGGTGGACATGCAGGTGGCCTCTCGTCAGGGATGTGTTGTTCGTAACCCGCGTTAACCGGACTTTTATCTCAGCTTAGACCCCTAACCTGAGATAGATCAGGCAGTATCTCAGGTTGGGGCAGCAAGTGCTGGACCAGCCATACCAGCAAGGACCGCAGGTCCAGCCAGGCCGCGGACTGCATCGCTGCCAGGTGGGCACGGGCGGTGAAGCCATGGCCAGTGTGGAGACCGGTTGGCCGGCACGCCTCAGGTGGCGCGTCTGCCCAGTCCGGCATCCCGCGCGACGACTGCTGCCTGCACGCGGTCCGTGACGCAGAGCTTGCCCAGAATGGTGGAGGTCAGGTTGCTGACGGTCTTCGGGGCGATCACCAGCCGCGCTGCGATGGCGGCTGTGGTGAGACCGGCGGCCAGCAGGTCCAGCACCTCGTATTCGCGTTCGGTGAGTTGCGGAAACCCCCTGGCGGTCGGCGCCGGGGGTCCGGCGAGGTGGTTCAGGATCCGTTGCGCGACACCAGGACCGAACACCGCCTCGCCGGCGTACATGGCGCGTACCGCACGGGCGATGTCGTCCTGTTCGGCGCCCTTGAGCAGGTAGCCCCGTGCTCCCGCCTTCATGGCGGTGAACAGGGAATCGTCGTCGTCGAACATGGTCAGTACGCACAACGCCGTGCCCGGGGCGAGTCGCCTGATCTCGCGCAGGGCGCCGAAGCCGTCCAGATGGGGCATCTGCAGATCGATGAGGGCGACATCCGGCCGGGTCAGCATCACCTCCTTGACGGCGGCGCGTCCGTCGGCAGCGACGGCGACGACCTCGATGTCACCGAGCGAGCCGAGGACCGCGGCCAGACCGTTGCGCATCACCGGATGATCGTCTGCGATCAGGACGCGGATCATCCGAGTGCGACCGGAAAGCGGGCCCGCACCGCGCCGCCCGACTTGGACGGGCCGATCTCGCAGGTGCCGCCGAGCTCGGCGGCGCGTTCCAGCATGGCGGTCATGCCGACCCCGGGCCGCCAGCTGCGATCGGTGTGACCGTTGTCCAGGATGTCGACGAGGAGCTCGTCGTCGCGACAGACCGATATCCGCACCGCCGTCGCGCTGGAGTGTCGAACGACGTTGTTCAGGGCTTCGGTCGCGAGGCGGTAAGCGGCGACCTCGAGCGCCGGCGGCAGCGCATCCAGCGGGTCGGTGTCGACCGTGACGTGCAGGGACTGGCCGTCGGCGCGTAGGACGGTCTGCTCAGCGCGCGCCTGCAACGCGCCGGCGAGCCCCAGCTCGGCCAGCGCGGGCGGGCGCAGGTCTTCCACGACCCGGCGGACTTCGACGATCGCAGTTCGGACGTCGGTGCGCACTCCGCGCAGCAAGTTCGCGGCCTCCTCGGGTGCGCTGGACTGCAAGTTGGCGACGGCGTCCGCGGCGAGCGCCACGCCGGTCAGCAGCGGCCCCAGCCCGTCGTGCAGGTCGCGGCGCAGCCGCAGTCTTTCCTCCTCGCGGGCCGCTACCAGTTTCTCCCTGGAGTGCTGCAGGTCGCGCGATGTGAGGGTGGCTGCGAGCGCCACTGACAGCGGTCCGCCGAGCAGGTCGAGGACCCGGTCGTCCGCCGGTGAGAGCTTGTTCTCGCCGGTGCGCAGCCCGACGATCAGCTGGGCGTCGGAACCCAGCGGCCGGCGGGCGACCCGCCCCGACACCTCGCCGGACTCCGCGACCGTCTGCCCGTCGACGATCACGGCGACGAACGGTAGGCGCATGGCCAGCCGGATCTCCTCGGCGGCAAGGGTCAGGTCGTTCAGGTGCTCGCCCACCCGTGAGGCGACCCGCAGCGGGTCCCGCTCTCCGTACATCAGCCGCTCGACCGCCGACTGGATGCGGGCCCGCAACGGGAACGCCACCAGGGAGACCAGCAACGCCGACGCGACACCGGACAGCGCCAGGACCAGCAGCGCGTAACCGGCCAGCACCAGACCGGACAGCAGCGCGTAACTCAGCCCGCGGGCGATGACCAGCCGGATGTCGAGCAGCCCGTACCGCAGGATCGCGACGGTGATCGCCACCGGCAGCAGCGGAATCGCGAACAGCACAGCAATCGGAGTCCCGGCGACCAACGACCACGGCACGACCGCGGCGACGATGACCCCGGCCGCGCCCAGTAACCACAACAGCTGGCGCTGCACCACTTCGTCGCCCCGCCGGTAACGGACCACGAGCGCGGCGACCCCGAGCAGCACTCCGATCACCCACCGGATTTCACTGATCTGCCACAACAGCCCCCACCCGCCATCGCGCGGCAACGTCCACACGCCGTCGGGGACGCCGTTTCCAGAAGCCCCGGTTCCGACCTCGACCAGGAACAACGCCGCGGTGGCAATGGTGACCACGACGACCGGGCGCCAGCGGGTCGAGGGCAGTTTGCCGTCCGGCAACAGGAACAGCGACAGCGGCAGCACGACGCCGATGTGCACCGGCCACGCCCAGGAGAACACCGTCATCACCAGGACCACGGCCGGCCGCGGCGCGCCGCTGTCCTGCAGTGCCTGAGCCACCGGAGCCGCCACCGCGCTGACCAGCTGACACCCGCCGCCCGCCAGGTACAGCCAACCCACCGGGTGCCGCGGTCGATGCCAGGCGATCAGCCCTCCGCACAGCCCGAAACTCAGGCCGATCACGGCGTTGCTCACGACGTAGGCGTTGAGCGCCTGGGTGAAGGACCAGCCCACCGCCAGCGTCAGCGCAACGGCGGCCACGGCGAGCACCCCGACCAGGGCCGCGAGCGTCGCCGCCAGCCGACGGGAGTCCATGTCCTGCAGTGTCCACCCGCCCCGTTCCCGTGGCCACGGGAGATCTTGCCGAATGACCCGGGCAGGTTCCCGATGACGCGGGTCGCCGGCCGATGCCCGCGGGAAACGTTGGCGCGCAGTGTCTTCGTATCCACCTACCAGAGGAGCAATGCATGACCACAACCCGTCGCCTCGGCCTGATCCTGTTCGGAGTGCTGTCTGTCGGCGACCTCACCGCCCTGGCGCTCACCGACGGAAGTCACCCGCCCTACAGCGTCGCCGCCATGGACGCGGTGCTCGGGCTGGCCTCCCTGTACCTGATCGTCGAGGTCTGGCGGGGCAGACCTCGCCGCCTGCTGCCGTTGCTCGTCCTGCGCATCGTGTCTGCCGTGAGCGCCGCACCAGCTTTCTTCGGCTCCGGCGTACCGGCAGCGGCCATCGCGGCGGCCGCCGCGATCGTCGTGCTGACCGTGGTCGGCGTACTGCTAGTGGCGCCGGCCCGCTCGTCGAAGGCGCCGGCCCGCTCCTCGAAGGTGGCGGCCCGATGAGGCGGGCAGCAGTGCTCCTGCTTCCGGTCGGGCCACTGTGCGTCGCCCTGCTCAGATTCCTGCTGCCCTACTACACGGCGGACGGAAGCCTGGCCACGGTGGCTGCGGTGAACGCCCATCCCGCGCGGGAAAGCGCGGTCCTGTGGCTCGGCCTGATCGCCATGCTCACGCTGATACCCGGGGTGATCGCCGTCGCTGCACTGCTTCCCGCCGCACCGCTGAAGGCATGGGCGGTCGGACTGTCCATCGCCGGCTACCTGTGCCTGGGGCCGCTGCTGGCCCAGGACTACCTACTGGCGGCGGGCGCACGGGCGGACACCGACCCCCACCTGGTGGCGGCCCACCTCGACGCCCTGCACCCCTCCTACGCCGTCGGCACGGCAATCTTCGTCTTCGGACACGTCGTGGGCACCGTCCTGCTCGGGCTGGCGCTGCTCCGCTCCCGACGGATCCCGGCCTGGGCGGCCTGGACGCTCGCGGTGTCCCAGCCGCTTCACTTCGTCGCAGCCGCCATCCTTGGCAGCCCCCCGCTCGACCTGATCGCCTGGTCGATGACCGCCCTCGGCATGGCCGTCATCGCCCGCACGCTGCTGACCCAGCCGGCCCCGGACAAGCCTCTTCTCGTCGCCGCCTGAGCCTTCGATGGCCGCGCCGCGCTGCCGTCGCTGAGCGGCGCTGCCTCGGATGACCCGCGGCGCTGCCGTCGGGTGATCAGACGCGCTGCCGTCGGTGATCCGCGGCGCTCCCGTCGGATGACCCGCGGCGCTAACCCCGATGATCATCGTTTCAGTCCCTTTCGGGGCGCGGAGCGCCCAGGGAGGGCCAAACTCTGTGATCACTCGGCGCCAGCGCCACCGGAGCAGCAGCGCCGCCTTGGATGACCACCGCTCGAGGACGTCGCGCTGGGTCCCGCGCTGGGTACTTTCGATGGATGCCCGTCAGCAGGCAGGACGAGCAGTGTTCGTGGCGGTCCGCGAGCCACCCGACACCGGCGGGCGCTGCGGGACCCCGGGCCGCCTGCTTCGTCCAACCGGTTCACGCCGTGACCGACGCGGTTGCTCTGCTTCTGCGACCATGACGGCATGGTCACGGGCCAGGGCCGCAGGTGGCGAGAACGTCGGGACAAGGGGGTACGCGGTGGAGGGGGCCAGCGAGGTCATCGCGGGTAGGTATGCACTGTGCGATCCCATCGGGGTCGGCGGCAGCGGAACAGTGTGGCGTGCCTTTGATTTCGACCGCAAGGCGTATTGCGCCGCCAAGCTGCTGCGACAACGGCACGCCGGGGCGCTGCTGAGGTTCGTCCGCGAGCAGGCGGTGCGCCTGACGGACCCACACATCGTGGGACCGTACGCCTGGTCGGCCGATGACGGCATGGTGCTCATCGCCAGTGAATTGATCGACGGTGGCTCGGTCCAGACGCTGCTGGGCGACTTCGGGCCACTGTCCGACGCCACCATCGCCACCATTGCGGTTCAGGTGTTGGCCGCCCTGCAGACCGTCCACCAGGCTTCCTTGATCCATCGGGATGTCAAGCCGGGCAACCTGCTGTTGCGGGCCACCGGAACCGGGCCGATCCACGTGATGCTCACCGATTTCGGGCTCACCATCAGCCGCCAGGACGCCCGGTTGACCGCCGACGGCACCGTCATCGGGACGCCCGGATACCTTCCACCCGAGGTGGTGGCCGGCGGGGCCGTCCCCGACGCGCGTCACGACCTCTACGCCGTCGGGCGGTTGGCCCGCACTCTGTTGACGGGTCTGGAGCCCAGCATCGCCCCCGACCCGGCCGACCGGAGTCCGGGCCAGCCCGACCTCGACTTCACCGATGAGGCCCTGCGGGCGGCAATTGCGGCGATGGTGCAGCCCGACCCTGCCCGCCGGCCCGCCGATGTGCCGGCCGCACTGCAGCTGCTCGGCGGGGCGTCCACCTCGGCTCGGCCGTTCACCCGGGACGGCGATCCGGTGGACGTGCTGCGTCAGCTTCCGCCATTGCCGCCCGGCTGGGATCCGGCGCTGGGACCGCTCAGCCGCAGGACCCGGCCGGCACCGGCCGGTCGAGCAACCCTGGTGGACGGTGACCAAGAAATGAGTGACCAGGTGACGTCCGAGATGCCTGGTCTGCCGCCGGTGTCCGGACCACCGCAGGAACCGAGCGACGGCCCACCCACCCAGGCGACGACCTTGCCGAAGCCGCCGACGGCGGCAATCCCAGCCGTACCGCCCCGGGTGCCGGCCGGACCGCCTCTGGACCCAGCCGTGCCGCCCCAGGGGACAGCTGGACCGCCCCCGGTGACGGCGGGACCGCCCCCGGTGACGGCTGGACCGTCAGGCCGCGCGAGCCGCGGGCTCGCCGCAGGGCGTGTGGGTCGATCTCGCCGGCGCTCGGTGATTGCGGCCGCATCGGCGGCGGCGGCGGTGGCCATGGTCGCCGGAGCGACTCTGCTGCTGACCACGCCCGGCGGCTCCGGCGGTACTCGGGACTCCGTGCCGGCCACCACCTCGTCGACACCACCGGTTGGCTCGACGAACATTGACCTCGCTACCGGCGGCCAGGGCGGCGTTTCCTCGACGGTGGCGGCCGTCGGCTCACCCGGCACGGCGCTGGCCGGCGCGATCTGCTCGTGGCAACAGGAAGGCGATCGCATCGCCGGCCCCGGGGGATTGGTGCGCTGCGCCCGCGGCGGCGGCGGCGGCTACGTGTGGGTCGCCGCCGCCGCCGGCTGAGCTCGACGACCGGTCCTGAGCCCGACGACCGGTCCTGAGCTCAGTGACCGGGCGGAATTCAGCGACCGGTCGGGGACGTGCCACGGCGAGACCTGACGACCCCAAACGCGACGAGGCCCACCAGCAGTACCGCCATGGCGGCGTAGATCCACACCGGTACGCCGCCGGAATGGAGTGCTGCCATACCCGACAACGGTTGCAGGGCAACGGTTTCGAGGCTGTCGGCAGTAACCGCACCGATGATCGAAGTAGTTGACCCGCCCGAGGATTCTGCGCCGGAGGTCGACCTGGCTGTGGTCGGCGGTGCCGAGCTGCTCGATGCCGGCCCGGAGGACGACGTGCTCGGGGACGTGGCAGCCGACGACGTCGCGGCCGTAGGCGTCCCGGCCGCGGTCGGTGTCGCCTCGGATGTGCCCTGTGCCGTGGGTGTGCCCTGTGCCTTTGCGGTGCCGGTGGGGGCGAGGGTTCCCGGCGGCAGATACACCGGGCCCTTCTCGACCGCACCGGAGACGACGACCGTGATGAGGAATCGGGTCGACGAGGACTTCCGCTCGCTGTTGAAGCCTGCCGTGAGCCGGAGGTAGTGGACCCCGTCCAGGCCGGAGTTGTGCAGGCTGCCGGTCCGGTTGGTGTACCGGACCGGGTAGGTGGTGGACGCGGTGAACGGTTCAGCGCCGCGGGTGCTGAACCAGTACGTGTTGGACCCGGTGCTGCTCGTTGCGATCTCGTTGCGCACCGGGCCGAACACATCAACTCCCACCAGCGCTCCGTAGAGGCCCAACGCCGGCCGGGCCGGGCCCACTTCGGTCACCGTGTAACTCAGCCGCTGTCCCCATTGCAGCGGGACCTGGTAGTAGCGGCTCTCGCCGGTCACCACACTGTCGGAGTAGGTGGCCCCGCTCAGCAGCTGTGCGGCATCGTTGAAGCTGCTCCCACCCTTGATCGCTCCAGCTTTCTGCTGATCCGGATTGGGGCTGGCCAGCACCGGACCAGGAGCCGCTGCGGGCGTTACCGCGGAGCTGTCCGCGGGTGGCTCCATCCGGACCACGATCTCCAGCGGCAAGGACGTGTCGGCGTAGGCGGTGCCGGTCCTGGTGATCTCGACGATCAGCACGCCGGTGGCGGGGCACTTGTCCGTCGGGTACAACGAACCGCCGATCACCGGTCCGGCCAACACTGTGGTCGAACCGAAGGGGCGATCCTTGTTCACATACGTCATGTCGCTCTGGGGTGAGGCGCATTCCTGGCGCGCCTTGTTCAGCAGACGGATCTTCGTGCCCAAGCCTTCGATCGAGGACGAGTTGACACCCTCGACCGGCGGCACCAGCGTCACCGACACATACGGCCGAACACCCTTGCTCACTGGAATCGTGTAGTACTTCTTCGTACTGGGCCGCCCGGAGCCGTTGTCTCCGGCCCAGCCCAGCGCATAGTGGTCGACGTACTGTCCGGGGGCCAGTAGTGGTGCCTGCTCGGACGGGTCGAGGTCACCGGTCACCGCGGTGCCGGTCGGCGTGTATCCGGTGATGGCGTAGTCGACCTTGGTCTGCAGCGCCTGGGTCAACTGGCGCGCGTCGTCCGCGTCGCTGTAGGTGCCGTTCGTCGCCGCGGCAATGCACGAGAGCTGTTGCCGGGCAGCCGGATCGACCTTGAAACCGACGGTGTGGATGACCAGGTCGATGCCCTGGCCCTTCAACTTCTTCGCCACGTCGCACGGCGCCGGCGGCGCGCAGGTGTCCTCCCCGTCCGACACCAGGACGATGGACCGCGGACCCTCCGCGGGCAGCGCCGCGGCCGCGACCTCGAGCGCCTTGCCGATGGGCGTGTAGCCGGACGCCACCACCTTCGACACGGCCACCTTCATGGCGGGCGCGTCGAGCGAAGCGACCGGCATCAGCGTCTTGATGTCGCTGCACCCGGCAGCCTTCTCGGCGTCGGAAGATCCGGTCGCCGTTCCGTAGACCTGGAGGCCGACCTGCGTCGTGGCCGGCAGATGGTCGACGAGTTGGCTGACCGCTGCCTTGGCCGCGTCGATGCGCGGCCCTGGCGCGTCGGCTGTCTTCATCGAACCGGAAGCGTCGAGCACCACCATCACCGGCACCGTGGCTCCGGTTGCGACCACGGGCGCCGCACCGGCGGATGGGCTCGACAGGAACAGCAGGCTCGCCAACAGGAACATCACCGTCGTGATTCGTCCCGCGTGCTGCAAAGGCTGGTGGTGGCTCAGTGTCATAATGGCTCCTTCCAAGGTGTTTGCATCTGCAAACGTCCGGCTATGTTTGCACATGCAAACGGTAAGCGCAACCGGTGCGTGGAAGGGAGCTACGGCATGGCCAGGACGGAGGATCACACCGACGCCCCGGCGGACTCCCGTCAGGTGGAGATCTACGGCGAGAGCTGGTCGGATAGGCTCAGTCGCCTGACTCGGGGTTATCGGCTGTCCCAAGCCCGCCTGGGAGCCGTCATCGGTCTCAGCGCCCCCATGGTCAGCCAGTTGATGACCGGGCATCGGGTGAAGATCAGCAACCCGGCCGTCTACGGTCGGATCGTTCGACTCGAGGAGTTCCTGGCCGAGCAGCGCGTCCGGGCCGGGGACGGGGTCCGGATCGGCGAGGTGCTGGCCGATGTCGCCGCCTCTCATCCTGTCCTGACCACCCGGAACCTGCCGACCGGCGGGAGTGCTGACGTGGGTGCTTCCGGCGTCGGGGTCGTACCAGCCGCGGCGCCTGCCGTCCAGGCCCTGGCTGCCGCTGCCGAGCCCAGCATCCTCCTGGCGGTCGCCTCCGCGGCCCGGGCTCTGGGCGCGCCCGCACTGGTCGACCTGCTGATCCGGGCCGCGAACCACGACGGGCGCGACTGAGTCACTCGGGCCGCGTCTTCCGGATACGGGTCCCGACAGCGGCGACAGGTGTGTTGCCGTGCACGCTGCTCAGCACGTCGTTCCGCTCCGGGGTTGTGATCGGAACCCCGATGACCAAGACTGGCGGCAGAAAATAGTCTCCAAAGCATTGCGCAGCACGGCCCAGCGTGGATGGATCTGCAGTTGGGGGAGTGAGACATGTTGCGCTCCACGACCAATGGCGCAAATCGGACGGACCGGCATCGACTTGTCAGTGTGCCCGCCCGGTCGCCGCTGACGCCCGAGCCAGACGGGCGGGTTCCGCCGCTTCCTCGCACCCCTCGGTTCGCGGTGATTTTGTTGGTCATCATCTTACGGTCTTCTCGCTCGTACAATTCTCCTTCCCGATCGTCACGATGGGGTTCACGGTGATGGGCCCGGTTCGCCGGGCCGGGGCTGTCACCGCGCTGGTTGTGGTGGGCTCGTTGCACCTCTTGGTGATCGCCGCCCTGATCCGGCAGTGGCCGATCCTGGCCAGGCTCGGGCCGGCGTCCTGCGCCGTGTTGGCGGCCGTCGACCGGCTGACCGGAACGTTGTCCAGCTACCACGCCTTCCACGCCACCCGCGCCGTCCTGCTTCGCTGGCTGGGCCGCAGTCGGGAGGCCCATGGGGGTACGACCACGCCATCGCCTGCGCCGGCAACAGTGCCGAGATCGCCTACCTCGGCCGGCGAAGGAACCAATTGGCGCCGGCCGGTCCCTCGTCGCCTGGCCGCCCGTAGTCGAACCGGTTTCCGCCCGGCCGTCGAGCCGGCTCGAAGGGACCCGGACCGGAGGTCACAGAGAAGTAACGGCTAAGGTTTAGCAAATAAAACGGCGGGGCACTGGACAGTTGACGCGTGTTCGGCCGCCGTCCCGGGGCTGGCCGGCCAGCGTTCTCGATGTGGACACAACGAACCGCGGAGTTGCGGAGCACTGGAGAGGGACACATGAACATCGGCAAAGACCAGATCCTGCAGCTGTTGAAGGACAGGGGCCAGCCCGACCAGGCCGCCCAGGCTGACAGCGAACTGCCCGACCAGGTCGACACCGACCAGCACGCAGGACTTCTCAGCAAGTTCGGCATCGACCCGAAAGAGCTGCTGAGCAAGCTCGGCGGGGGCGCTTTGGGCAACTTGTTCTAATCGCAGTATTTTGGGCACTACCCAGCTTGAGCGGACCGCACCAGCGACCCCAGGCCGGTCGCCTGTTGCGGCGAGCCACCACGCACCGACCGCACGACAGCAGTTCACCAGCCGCTGTATACCCACAACACCAAGGAGTACGCATGACCACCGCACAGAGCCCCGAATCCTTCATGGGTCGCACCGCCGTCGACCCGCAGGGCGACAAGATCGGCAAGATCGGCCAGGTCTACGTCGACGACGTCACCGGCCAGCCCGACTGGGTCACCGTCAACACCGGGCTGTTCGGCACCAAGGAGCACTTCGCTCCGCTGCAGGGCGCCTCGGTCACCGGTGACGATGTCGTTCTCCCGTTCGACAAGGACGTCGTGAAGGACGCCCCGGACGTGGCCGACGCCAGCCACCTGGATCCCGACGAGCAGGACGCGCTCTACACCTACTACGCCCAGTACATGAGTGGCGGAACGTCGACGACGTCCGGCACCGCCGGCTACACGGAGACCTCCGGCACCGCCGGTTACACCGAGACGGCCGCCACCACGGGTCGCACGGAGACCTCCGGCACCGAAGGCTATGACACGTCGGGCCCGACCACCGACAACGCGATGACCCGCTCGGAGGAGCACCTCAACGTCGGCACGCAGCGCGTCGAGGCCGGCCGCGCCCGTCTCCGCAAGTTCGTCGTCACCGAGCAGCAGACCGTTTCGGTCCCGGTGTCGCACGAAGAGGTCCGCATCGAGCGCGAGGCGATCACTGATGCCAACCGTGGCGATGCCTTCGACGGCCCGGCCATCTCCGAGGAGGAGCACGAGGTCGTCCTGCACGCCGAGCAGCCGGTCGTCACCACCGAAGCCGTTCCGGTGGAGCGCATCAAGCTCGGTACCGAGATGGTGACGGAGACCCAGCAGGTGACCGGCCAGGTCCGCAAGGAAGAGGTCGAGGTCGTCGACGAGACGTCGACCACCGGCCGCACCGAGAACCGCTGACCTCTTCCGCTTCCTCAGCATCTGACGAAAGGGAAAAGTTCAATGACCAGCAGCAACGATTTCGGCAGTTTCGGCAGCACGTCGGCGACCGGTGACCACCCGGTCAGCGCCGGATACCCGGCCGGTGGGTACGTCCCTCCGGTGGACGACATCTACCGCGCACCCACCGTCGACGACGACCCGTCGACCGCGGACGTTGCCAAGGGCCAGGCGTCGGCAGTGGCCGGCGGCGCGGCAGACGCGGCGTCACACGTCGCCGGTGTGGCCAAGGAGCAGGCCGGCCAGGTCACCGCCGAAGCGACCCGACAGGTCAAGCACCTGGTGGGACAGGCTCAGACCGAACTGTCCAGCCAGGCATCGACCCAGCAGGAGCGGGCGGCCACCGGTCTGCACTCCGTCGGTGATCAGCTCAAGGCCATGGCCAGCGGTAACGGTGCGCCGGGCGTTGCGGCCGATCTTGCCCAGCAGGCTGCCGACAAGGTGCACGAGGTGGCGGGTTGGCTCGAGAACAAGGAGCCCGCGGACCTGCTGGAAGATGTCCGTTCCTACGCCCGTCGGCGGCCGGGGATGTTCCTGGCCATCGCACTCGGCGCCGGCCTGGTTGCCGGCCGCCTCGTCCGCGGCGCCACTACCGATCCCGACTCCATCGGCAAGAGCGACAACACGCCGCAGCTCAACCCGGCGCCGTCGGCCTATCCGGCGCCGGCCGCGAGCGGCTACCTGGCTGCGCCGCCGCCGCTGACCGCTGGAAGTGGCTACGGCACGCAGGCATCCGAGTGGGCTGCCACGCCCACCGGCGGGTTCGGTGATCCCAG
>CAXSEW010000047.1:0-13863 GCA_964236185.1 uncultured Nakamurella sp.
CCGCCTCATCGAACGCCTCATGAGCCAGGTCGCCCGCATCATGAAGATCAACAAGTTGGACACCATCACCCCCGACGCCATCGAAGCCGCCCGCGAGGTGCTCGTCGTCGGCGCCTGACCTGGCCAGATGATTCGAATAAAGTGAGCCACTTAATCCGACAAGTCACAGTGATGAGTGCTGTCGACGCTTCGGTAGACATGCTCGGTCGACAGGCCGCGCTGGGTAGCTGCGCGAGCGCCGCCGGCGCCTGACCTGGCTACATAATGCGACCAGAAAAAGCCAATAATTGGATAAGTCACAAGGTGTGGTCAGCTGTGTTCGACCGCCGCCCGTTCCACTGGAAGTGCGGCGACGTAGCGTCACATGAAGGCATCGAAACCAGCGGTGTCCTGCGGGTCCGGCTCGGCTGTTTCTAGCTTGCTGTCGGCGAAGACGTGGCTGCTCAGGAAGTCTGCCAGGCTTTCTTCTGGTTCGCGGCCGACGCAGAAGGCCGCCAGGACTGCGATCCCCCAGGCACCGCCCTCGGCGGCGACTTCGCCGACCGAGACGGGGGTGCGGATGGCGGCGGCCAGGAAGCTCTGGGCGACGCCTTTGGTCTTGAACAGGCCGCCGTGCGCGAACATCCGGTCCAGCTGCACTCCTTCGTCCTCTTGCAGAACGTCCATTCCGATCCGGAGTGTGCCCAGGGAGGCGAAGAGATGCACACGCATGAAGTTCGACAGATTGAAGACACTGTCCGGTGAACGCAGGAATAATGGACGCCCCTCGTCCAGCCCGGTGATCGGCTCGCCGGACAAGTAGTTGAAGGACATCAGTCCTCCGCAGTCTGGGGCGCCGTTCACCGCCAAGTTGAAGAGCGTTTCGAATACCGTGGATGGGTGCACGTCGGAGCCGATTGCCTCGGCAAACTCCGCGAAGAGTCCGACCCACGCATTTAGTTCACTCCCGCCGTTGTTGCAGTGCACCATTGCTACTGGATCCCCGGCTGGTGTGGTGACCAGATCCAGTTCGCGGTGCATCCGGCTCAACTCCCGTTCGAGCACGATCATGGCGAAGATGCTGGTGCCGGCACTGACGTTCCCGGTGCGGGGAGCGACGGAGTTGGTCGCAACCATGCCCGTCCCGGCGTCCCCCTCGGGCGGGCACATCGGAATGCCAGGTTGAAGCCGTTGACTTGGGTCGAGCAGTCGCGCGCCGGCTGCGGTGAGCTCTCCACCGGGCTGCCCTGCGAGCCGAACGGTGGGCAGCAGACCGGCCAACTGCAGGTCGATCCCGCTCTCACCGGCAAGTTCATCGAACTGGGCAAGCATCTGCTTGTTGTAGGTGCCGGTTGCAGTGTCGATCGGGAACATGCCGCTGGCGTCACCGACACCGACCACCCGCTGGCCGGTGAGCCGCCAGTGAACGTAGCCGGCCAGCGTGGTGAGGTGTTCGATGCGGCCGACATGATCCTCGCCGTCGAGGATGGCCTGGTAGAGGTGCGCGATGCTCCATCGGTGCGGGACGTTGTGTCCGAAGAGAGTGCTCAGACGTTCAGCGGCCTCGCCGGTATTGGTGTTCCGCCAGGTCCGAAACGGCGTCAACAGTTCGCCGTCGGAGTCGAGGGCGAGATAGCCGTGCATCATCGCCGATATGCCGAGGGCGCCCACGTCGGTCAGTTCGACGGCGTACCGCTGCTGCACCTGTTCGACCAGGGAGGCGTAGCAGCGTTGAACTCCCGACCAGACTGCATCCGTGGAGTAGGTCCATCTCCGGTCGACGAACTGGTTTTCCCAGTCATAGCTTCCCAGGGCGATGGGTGCGTGGTCGGGTCCGATCAATACCGCCTTGATCCGGGTTGACCCCAACTCGATCCCGAGGGCGGTACGGCCGCCCGTAATGGCCTCTTTAGCCTGTGTCGCTGTGGTGCTCAACATGCGCCTCGTCCCATTAGGTTCAGCCGGTCATCACAGCGCGTGGTCGGTGGCCCCGGTCGGCGGTCGAGGGGTTGACGATGGCCGCCTGGCCTCCGTTTCCTGGTTACGACGCCCACACTAGGCACCTGCCTTGCCGCGCGGTCACTGGCCGTATACGTTCTATTAGCGGTTGTACAGGCTGTCGATGTCGCGCTGGTCGAGCCTGTTCGGCGTCCCGAGTTGCTGGGCGATGTGGATCGTTCGTGCGATGTCTTCGAGCATGACGGCGGCCTTGACCGCTGCGGCGGCGTTCTTACCAATGGTGAACGGCCCATGTCCGGCCGTGAGAACTGCCTTGCTTCGGCTGCCCTGCAGGGTGTCAACGATCCCGCGCCCGATCGAATCGTCGCCGATGAGCGCGAACGGACCGACCGGCACATCCCCGCCGAACTCGTCGGCGGCCATGGTCAAGACGCAAGGAATCGGTTCGGCGCGGGCAGCCCAGGCAGTGGCATAAGTTGAGTGGGTATGAACCATGCCGCCGACGTCTGGCATGTGGCCATAGACGTAGGCGTGAGCTGCGGTGTCGGAAGAGGGAGTGTGGTCTCCCTCGACCAGGGCGCCGTTCAAGTCGGTGACGACCATGGCGTCCGCAGTCAAGGAGTCGTAAGAGACCCCAGACGGCTTGATGACAAGAAGGTCGCGGCCCGGCACGCGGGCCGAGACGTTCCCGGCGGTCCAAATCACCAACTCATATTTCGTGAGTGCCTTGTGCAGCTCCGCGACGGTGCGGCGGAGCTGATCGACTGTCTCGCGGACGTCTTCGGTGACGTTCATGTCCTCCCCTTGCGCCGCACCAGGAAACCAGGGATCTGGATTCTTGAAAGTCGTGACCGACTAGCACAGTCGTCGGCGGACTTCGGCGGCTGAGCTAGCTGTGGACGGCGTGGGAGTGGCTCACCGCCGGGAAGGGCCTGGTTGAGCACGGAATGTGCGTACGCCAATACTCCCCTGCCCGGCTGCTGTACAGGTGTAAGTCCAGCGAGGGCGACCCATCCCAGGAGGGTGCCGTAGGCGAGCCCGACGACGCCTGCATTGTTGGGCAGATTGGTTGTCGACCGAGCTATCGGCTGCTCCTGTGGCGCCTGGGATTGCCCAGCTTGGTTCGTGTGCACGCCCGGTCAACTAGCGATCGGGGTGATGCGCGGGATGTCGGTGTTGATGTCCGGACCGAAGAACGTGATGCCCTCGAGGTCCGTCGACCCGGTGTTGACGAACTCGTGCGGCTGCACGGCGCGCTCGTGCACGATGAGCAGCTCGTCGCGCCCGGGTTGGCCGCCGGACACTTCGTGCCCGTCGACGGTTCCTTCCCCCTGCCAGACCAACAGGTTGTACACACCCCGTTCCTGGGTGACGAGCCGGGCGCCCGGGGCCAGCACCAGTCGTTTACCGGTGAATTTGGTCGTGTCGTAGTAGATCCAGTCCTGACGGATGCCTGGCTCGTTGAGGATGGGCTGCGGCGACAGGTGATGGTTCTCGTAGAAGTACGGGTCACCGTTGGCTTCCCAGTCCACCCACTCGAGCAGGTACCGCTCGCCGTATTGTGCTCGGTCCTCAGCGGAGACGTCCTTGTACAACAGTTCCTTGGAAATGATCTCGCCCGCGTTGAGGGCCTGAAACATCGACAGGCAGTCGGAGTCCTCCTGCAATTCGATGGTGAGGGCCGTTCCTGGTGCGTGCAGGATCCCTGATGGAAGGTGAAAGCCCTCGCCGGGAACATTGACGAACCCCCGAGCATGCTGCAGGATCGCGTCGGAGTTCCAGTCCTGCAGGTAGGGAAGAAGTACTTCGTACGCTTTCTCTCTGGCGATCCACGGGTGCACCCCGAAGAAGGTCTCCGGGTGCGCGCCGAGGTCGACCCCGTGCGGAAAGTAGTAGGCCTCGTCCTTGGGGTTGCGACCCACTCGACGGCTGTGCTGGAGTCGGGGGTGGATGTGGTAGGGAATGCGGGCGCCGAAGTCGTAGATCTTGGGTAGACGCCCAAGACCGGTGTGAGAAGCGGCGTAGTCGGTGCCCATGACCAGATCTGGCGCCGACGTGACTGCGTCGGCCAATGTCATGCGGTTGCCGTGTTCGTCGACGATGTAGCTCAGGCCCTCGTCCGGGGGGCCGACGCGGTTGTCCGCGCGGGTGGTGGAACCCAACCATCGCTCGCAGATATAGCCGCGCTCACCCACGTGATATGCGTCCTCAGGCAGCCCGAGGCGACGCCCCGGCGGTAACCAGTCCCGCGCCACCCAAGCTGGTTCCAGGCGCAGGATGCCGTTTGCGGCGCCGATGAGGCGGTCGGCGTCTAGCCGTCGGCTGGCAGCCTGATCCGTCTTCGTTTCCATCGTCGGTTCCTTCCACGGTCGGTGACCGAGTTCGTTTGGCTAGGTGTGGGCCGCTGGGTTGACGGTGATGTCCAGCCAGTAGCGCCGCTGCTCGCCGGGTGCAAGCTCGACGAGCGTGCCGCGCTGGCGTTCCGCGGCGCGGCCATCGTCGTGACAGTTCGACGGCTCCAGGGCAGTGACGTACGAACCGCGGCTCAGCTGCTTCCACACCACCAGCCACCGCATGGTGTCAGCGGACCAACGCAGACATACCGAAATTCCGCCGGCCAGCTTCTCGTTTGTTAGCGTCGCCGCCGCCTGGTGTCCGTCGCCGGCCGGGTCGACGGTGTAGACGTGTTCCGTGCTGGGTCGCGACGGCGGCCAGATTGTTTCGATCTTGCTGATGGCTTCGGCTGAGGGTGCGTCGCGCGGCTGTACCGCGACGGCGCCCAGTTCCATGCGTGTGTCCTCACAGATGAGCGGATAACCGAAGTTGCAGTGGTACCGGAACATGTGCGGTGCAGCGGAGGCGCCGAGGTTGGTGACGACGTCTTCAACGCGCAGCTGGGGCTGCCCGAGAGTCGTAGTGTTGCGACGGCGCATCTCCAGGACCGGTCCCAGGGCGGAGGCCTCACGGACGCATCCTTCGATGGTGATCTGGTACTCATCATCGAGCCACTCCCCTGCGGCCCGCACCGAGTGCGCGGGCGTTGCCGAGATCCGGCCGTGCAGACCCAGTCGTTGCCCGGCGTCCTGGCTTGGCTGACCCACCGTGCTGAGCCCGCAGGTGGTCAACAACCCCCCGCCGAAAACGTCCAACCAGCCGAGCTCGTGTTGGTCGGCAAACGCCGGGCTCACCTCGCCAACAGGAGAACGCCAAGCAAGGGGCACGCCCAGGTACTCCGCTCGGCCGATGTCCAGGCCCCGGTCGGCCACAACGACGAACGAGAGGCCGCCCGGTGATCCGACGGAGATGACACGAACACCATTGGCCATGCCATCGCTCAGGACAGCCGAAACCGGGCCGCCGAGTTGGGATACATCCCCGACCCTGGAGAGGACCTCGGTCCGCGACAGATGTTGCCCTAGAAAGTTCACGGCGCGGCCAACGGTCCTAGGAGCGGTTGAACGAAAGGCGGCCGTTTTGCAGCCCCGCCACGACCAGGGCCAGGATCAGGACCACTCCGATGGCGACGTACTGCCAGTAGGAGGTCACTCCAAGCAGATTCAGCGCATTGTTGAGCGCTGAGAACAAGATTGCGGCTGTGAAAGTACCCAGTAGGGAGCCTCTTCCGCCTTCGAGGCTCGTGCCACCCACCACCGCGACCGCAATGACTGTGAGCTCGAAACCCAGCGACATGTCCGCGGATGCCGATGACAACAATGCTGCCAAACCCACCCCAGCAATGGCGGTGAAAAGCCCGACCAAACCGAAGGTGATGATGCGCGTTCGGTCTACCGGCAGGCCGGCCATCCGGCTGGCCGCCTCGCTGCTGCCGACTGCCCGCAAGTTTCGCCCCAGTCGCGTACGGGTCAACACAAAGTGGCACACCAGAACCCCGACGACCATGACGATGAACAGCACGGGTAGGCCCAGGATCTGGGCGGTTGCCAGCGGCAGGAACCCAACGGCGGCAATGGGCAGGGTCGCGCCCGTGGTCCAAATGAACGCCGCGGCCAAGTACAGGTTCAACATGCCGAAGGTAGCGATGAACGGCGGAAAGCGGAACTTCGTGACCACTACGCCGTTGAGCAGGCCGAGGATCACGCCCAAGACCAGGGCAGCTGCAACCGCGGCGCCGACGGTGGTGTGCGGCATCACCGTGGCAACCATCACCGCCGTCAGCCCGACGATGCCGGCCACTGACAGATCGAACATTCCGGCCACGATCAGCAGGGTCATTGCGGCGGCCGACAGGCCGGAGAACGACGCCTGGAGCAGAACGCTGCGTAGATTGCCGATCTGCCGGAAGTTAGGCTCGAGCAGGATCATCACGACGAGAAAAAGAATCGTGAACAGCTGCAGCGCGTACTTTCCTGCGAATGCCCCCACCGACGGCCGGCCACGCCCCTTCGCCGGCTCTTCCTGCGGGTCTTGCTTGACATCGTTTGCTGATGAGGAGGTGCTCATGTCAGCCCTCCGGCCAGGAGTCGGTTGCGTACACCTTGACGTACTGTGTCCAGGCCGAGGGCGAGTAGAAGAAGTAGACCCAGAGCGAGGTACTGGTAATAGCCAGGAATATTGCGCAGGTTCAGCGAGGCGCTGATCATGGCCAGCAACAGGGCACCGATTAGGGTTCCCGGGAGGTTACCCGCGCCACCCGCGAGGCTGGTTCCACCAAGGACGGCGATGGCAATGGCCTGCAGTTCCAATCCCTGGATGGGGGTTGCGTCAACGCTTCCCAGCTGGCTGGTTATAAGTACGCCAGCGATTCCGGCGGCCAAGCCGGAGAGTCCGAAGACGATGATGGTCAAGCGTCGTTCATTCAGTCCCGCCTCCCGGGCTGCGGAGGGGTTGCCGCCGACCGCACAGACGTGCCGACCGAATCCGGTTCGCTGAAGGAAAACGAAGGTGACGGCGCAGAGCAGGAGAGCGAGTAAGAAGGGGGCGGGTACTCCCAGCACCGAGCCGATTGCTAGCTTGCGGAACCCGGTACTGCTGATGCTGATGCGTTGACCCCCGGTATAGATCAGGGCAATACCTCGCGCCACGCCCATTGTGGCCAGCGTGGCCACGAAGGCAGGGATACGAAGATATGCCACCAACACGCCGTTGATCAAACCGACGACCAGACCCACTACCAGCCCGACGACCAGACCTATTGGTGCACCGAGAGAGTTGATGGTGCCGGCGGTGACGACCGAGGCGAGAGCGGCCGCAGCGCCGACCGAGAGATCCAAGCCACGGATGGCGATGGCCAAAGTCATCCCGTAACCCACGATCGCCACGATTGACGCGTTGACCAGGATGCTGCGGATATTGGCACCGGACAGGAAGCCGGGGACCAGCACGATCGCCAGGATCAAAATGACGATGAACGGAAGCAGAACGCCCGCTCTGTCGATGACGGCGGACCGGCGGGCAACGCGGTCGGCGAGCTCCTCGGCTTGGGCCCGCTGCGCATCAAGTTCGGGTGCGACTTCCACGCTCATGACGGGTCCTTTCCAGTGCTGCTGGATCCTGCGGAAGGTCGGCCGAGCGAGGCGGCCACGATCCCCGGTTCGGTGATCGCCTTTCCCTCGAGGTATCCGGACACGCGTCCGGCGTACAAGGTCAGGCATCGATCTGCGACGGCGACCAGCTCGGCGGCCTCCGAGGAGCTGACGACAACCGCCACGCCGGCCGCAGCCAGTTCCTTCACCAGCTCGTAAATGTCAACCTTGGCGCCCACGTCGACGCCACGGGTGGGTTCGTTGAGCAGTAGGACCCGGCACTCCGACAGCAAAGCGCGGCCGAACAACACTTTCTGTTGGTTTCCACCACTGAGCGCAGTGATGAGGTTCGCGGAATTGGCGGATCGGATGCGCATTCGCTTGTGCAGTGATTCGTAACTGCTCCGGTCTTTACCACGGTCCAGCAGCAGGCGGCCCCATTTACGTTGAGCTACGACTGCATTGTCGAGCACCGATAAGAGGGGTATGATTCCCTCCGCCTTGCGGTCCTCGCTGAGCATGAAGACGCCGTGCTCGATTGCCTCTCCAGGGGAGCGCAGACTCACGGCTTTACCGTCCACGTCGTACCGGGTAAACGTGGCAGGGACGACCCCGAACAGGGCGCGCATCAGTTCTGATCGGCCGGAGCCGACCAGGCCCGCAATGCCCAGGATCTCTCCACCGCGAACATTGATGTCCACCGGCTCGACCAGGTTTTTGCAGCGCAGTCCCTCAACCTGAAGAACAGGTCGCTGGTCGGAAACCGCAGTTTGTGCAGTGTCGTGCTGCGCGTCGCTCGTCGCCGCTTCCAGTTCACGGCCCAGCATGTGGGTGACCAACTGGTCGATCGTTGTCTCCGAAGTTGCCATCTGTGCGACCAGCTGACCGTCCCGTAGGACCGAAATGCGATCGGAGACTCGGAACACCTCGGGCAGCCGGTGCGAGACGTACAACACGGCGCACCCCGTCTCGCGCAGGCGCTCGACCAAGGTCAGCAGTTTGTCGACCTCGACTTCAGTCAACGCCGCGGTGGGCTCGTCCATGATGAGCACCCGAAACTCCCGTGACAGCGCACGAGCGATCTCGACGAGTTGCTGATCGGCCACCGCGAGGCTGTCTACCCGTCGGTCCGGGGAAATGTCCAAGCCCAGTTCGCGCAGCGGTTCACGTGTCATACGTCGGGAGGTAGCCCGGTCGACCAGGCCGAGGCGTCGCGGTTCATGTCCGAGGAACATGTTTTCTGCCACCGTCATCTGGGGAACCAGACGAAATTCCTGGCTGATGACACTAATTCCGGCGGCCTGAGAGTCATGCGGCCCTGCGAAGCGAACCGGTTGCCCTTCGATTGCGACGGTGCCCGTGGTTGGCTCCTCGAGCCCCGCCAAGATTTTAATCAGAGTGCTCTTTCCGGCGCCGTTTTCACCGACAAGCGCGTGTACCTCGCCGGGAAGAAGGGTTAACGAGACGCCTTTGAGGGCGTGGACGCCGGAGTAACGTTTGGTGATGCCTTCGGCAGAGACCAGGCCGGTGCCGGCGGCCAAGGGCGTTTGAACCGTATTGACTGTCACGGGTTCGCCTACTTCTGCGCGGCGCGAGCCGCCTTGAACTTGTCGAGGTTACTGGCCTGAACGAGTTCAACTGGGACGGTGATCGTTTTGGTGGCCGGGTCATCAAACTTGATGGCGTTGCCATTGAGCAACGCGATAGCGCTCTTGACCGCGAGCCGGCCCTGGGCGTAGGGATCCTGGGCGACCGTGGCGGTCTGAGTGCCCGCGGCGATCGCTTCGATCGCGCCGGGGCTACCGTCGAAACCGATGATGACGAAGTCGCTGGGCTTTTTGCCGGCTCCCTGGATGGCCGCGATTGCTCCTTGGGCCTCGTTGTCATTGGCGGCATAGATGCCCGCGAGGTTGGGGTGGGCGGCCAGCATGTTCGCCGTCGCATCGTTCGCTTCTTTGATGGCGTCGTTACCGTTGAGCTCCGCTACTACCTTGATGTTCGCAAACTTGGCGATTTCGTCCTTGAAGCCCTTTACGCGGTCGACCCCTACATTGGATCCCGGGTGCAAGGTGATGATGCCGATGTCCTGCGTGCCGCCCTTGGCCTTCAGCTTTTCTGCCATCAACTCGGCGGCCAGGGCGCCGCCCTTGAGGTTGTTGGACAAGATGAATAGGTCGTAGGCACCCTTGGCGCCGACGTCACCGATGACAACCGGGATCTTCGCCGCGTGCGCAGCAGTGACAGTGGCAGGCAGGGCGTTGGGCTCGACCGGAGAGACGATCAGAGCACTGATGCCCTGGTTGATCAGGTCCGAGCTGCCCGAGACCTGAGCCTGTGAGGAGCTTTTTTGATCAGCGATCACCACGGTGGCGTTCTCGGCGGCGGCTTCGGCCTTGACCCCTTTGGCGTAGTTCTGGAAGTAGGGGTTGGCCATGTCGTAGACGGAATATCCGATCTTGAGTGGATCCTTTTTCACAAACGCCCCTGCCGCAGGTGCGGGGCCGGCGCCCCCGGAGGCGCCGACGGAGCCGGAAGAGGTCGAGCCGGAAGAGGTCGAGCCGGAAGAGGTCGAGGCGGGAGCGGTCGATGTGGTGGCGCCGCTGCTACAGGCGCTCAGCGTCACAGCGAGGAGGGCAGACGCGGTTACAACCGACAGCACTGTCGAACGCATGTGTTAGCTCCTACGAGGTCGGGGGATCCAGGGAATCCGGTACGCGTCAATGGGGTTTGATACGTATCAGGTGGTATCTCAGAATCTATGGTGCCAATCACATGGGTGTCAAGACTGTGTGCGGCGCCGCTTCATCGGCACTACCTGTCCGGCGGGCGTTCCACGAGGGGCCCGAGCAGATTCACGAATAACGAGTTGTGGAGCGAAGGTGGCTCCGTCGGCGCCGTCTGCAGCGGGACGGCCGAGAGCCTCCCGTTGAATCAGCCGCGCTGCGGCCGAGTAACCCAGTTGGTATGGCTCCTGGCGCACCGTCGTGAGCGCAGGATACAGCATCTCCGTGAAATCGTCATCGTCGTACCCCACCAGGGAGATGTCCTTCGGCACGTTGACACCGAGCTCGATCAGCCCGCGGAGAACCCCCAGAGCCAGCAGGTCGTTCACGCAGAAGACAGCGGTCGCGCCGGTGGAACGGCTCAGAACCCAAGAGGCGACCCGCTCTCCTTCGGAGGCTTTCTGGGCATCCACCGGGACCTGGATGAGAACTTGATCAGGCTCCAAGCCGGCCTCCTCCACAGCGAGGCAGATGCCGCGCCAGCGGTCGGCGCACCAAGAAATTTGCGCTGGCCCGTTGACCACTGCGATCCGACGGTGCCCCAAGGACAGAAGGTACTGACCAACCAGGCGTCCTCCGGCCACGTCATCCACGGTGGCGAAGGGAAGGCGACCGCGACCGTCGTGACGGTTCAACAGCGCAACCGGCGTTCCCCGATCAACCAATCGATCGAGCGTCTCCAGGTCCGGGTCCAGCGCAGCCACCAAGATCCCGGCGACTCGCTGTTGCTCAAGCACCCGCAACATATCGACCTCCTTCGCGACCGACTCATCTGTGCTGCACACGATCAACGCCGCGCCAGACTCGGTCGCCGCCGCACCGACCCCCCGCGTGACCTCCCCCCAGAACGGGTTGCTCACATCGGGGATGCACAAACCGATCGCCGCAGCGTGCCCCGCACGAAGTAGTCGCGCCGGCTGGTGTACGACGAAGTCCAAGGCATCCATGGCGGCGCGAACTCGATCCCGAGTCCCGCGGGCCACCGATTGTGGATGGTTGATCACATTGGAAACAGTCGCCTGAGACACCCCAGCGTAGGCTGCGACATCCCGCGACGTCGCCCGCCCCTTCGGGTCACGGCGGTCCCGCTCCGGCTGAAACACCGTCATTGCCCGACCTTTCCTGATGACGCGTCCCTTAGCCCCACACCGATACCGGCGAAACGCGGCTGCGCGCATACCACCAGCACGCTCAACCAAGTCCCTTCTTCAACCCACTCGTAACCCTAACCGGACTTGCGCAGTTTGACGTGGCCCCACGATGTCCGTGGACATCGCGAGCAACCCGGGTCCGGCTGCCGGGAGGTGTCTTCATGGGGTCACCTCACCAGGACATCCCGCAGGTGCTGTCCCAGAACTGGCAGGAACTCGGCTCGACCTACGACCCACATCGCCGGGCCGATGCCAAGTCAGTGGTCAGCATCGTCCGCATCACCGGCGGCAACTTCCGACTCGTCGAACGCCTGATGACCCAGGTCGCCCGCATCGTGACCATCAACAACAACCTCAACACATGTGCAGGACGAGGTCCTCGGAATCGAAGGCTGTCACTTGTCGAATTACCTGGCCGCTTCTATTCGCACTTAGTGGCCACTTCTATTCGAATTATCTGGCCAGAGGACAGCCCTCCCACACATCGCTGCAGGTCAGGGCTAAGCCGCTCTCTGTCAGACCCGAACAGGCGATCGATTCGTGTGCTAGATAGCGTGAACACAGACGGCCACATGATTCGAACAGTTACAGACCCGGCCTCCGCGGCGACGCGCGGAACGGCCTACATCGCCCTCGTCGGTGGTGGTGACCCGGCCGTGACCAACTTCTGCCCGCGGTCGTAGTCGTTGTCGGCTTCATGAGCGAGGACGCCGACGGTGACGCCGCCCTTGACGTACCAGACCGTGAGACCCCCGTTGTCGTGGTTTACCGCAACGGCCTGGTCGAAGCCGTCGCCCCAGGCCGCGTACTTCAGCGTGTGAGTACCGATCTCCGACCAGAACCCCGGCGGATTGGACCACTGGTCCTGCCCGCCGGCCGCTGTAATACCGGCGATCTCGCCCATCCGCTCAGCCTCTCCCCAGTGCTCCACCGCGAGGTGCCGACCAGCTCCGGTGTTGTACGCCGTCACCACATCACCGGCCGCCAGCAAACCGGGTACCGATGTGCGCATCCGTTCATCGACCACCACCCGACCCTCCCGCAGATCAACGTCGGCTTGCTCGGCCAGTTCGACGCGGGCGGTGACCCCGACGGCGGACAGCACCAAGTCGCCCGCCAGGACAGAACCGTCTGACAACTGAACAGTTCCCTCCCGGCCGACGTCGACAACCTGAACCTCGCTCCGGATGTCAACGCCCGCGCCCGTCAACCAGCCGGCGATCAGCGTCGCCGCCGCCGGCCCAAGCCGGCGTAGTTGCGGAGCGGCCTCGGAAGACACCATGGTGACGGGTATGCCGCGGTGGGCCAGCGACATCGCCGCCTCGCATCCAATGAAACCCGAGCCGATGACGACTGCGCTGCGGGCGGTCTGCGCCCGGTCCCGCAACTGTCGGGCTTGGTCGAGCCACCGCAGACGAAGTACCGCGCCCGCCCCCGGGACGTCCAGCTGTGCCGGCTCGCACCCGGTGGCCAAGACGCACTGCTCGTAGCTGATTTGCCCGCCCGACCGGAGGTCGACGGTCCGCCTCAGCGGGTCGATGGCCACCACGGAGTCCGCCAACATCAGGTCGATGTCGTTGTCGCTATAAAACGCTTCCTGCTCCAGCGGAAGGGCGTCTTCACCGGACTCACCGCGCAGGAAATCCTTGGACAACGGCGGCCTGTTGTAAGGGGCGGCGGTGTCCTCGGAGACCATCACTACCCCGCCCGCCGAACCCGCCGCCCGGTATGCCTTCACCGTGGCAAGACCGGCCGGCCCGCCACCGACAACGACCAACGACACCGACTCAGACAACGATTCCTCCTCGAACAAGGCGGCCACGTTCCGCCGGCGGGGGGTGCTCACCGCACGACGTAAAAGCAGGCCGACAGTGCCGATGCTAACCGGCCGGTCACGCCCCGACGGTGGCCTCTGGTTCTTCGGCGACCGCCGGCCCGGCGACCCACCAACGGAGGCGATGCGGTGCGCGCACCCTCCGCTCTTTGGGCGGGTAAGTTCCCCCATGGCGTCGGCGCTCTCGCAGTTCAGACTTCCCGGGCTGGATGGGCGGGTTGCGATTGTGACGGGCGCGAACCATGGCATCGGTGCGGCGACCGCGACCGCGCTGGCTGCTCAGGGATGCGCGGTGCTCGTGACGTACGCGCGTCTCAATGACCCTGTCGACCCGAGCATGCCTGCGATCTATAGCACCCAACGCGCCGCCAGCGCCGATCATGTCATCGAGGCGATCGCGTCGAAAGGTGGGAAGGCGAAAGCCGTGGAGGCAGACCTGCGTGACCCCGACACGCCGAGCCAGTTGTTCACCGCGGCAGAAAACGAGTTCGGCCCAGTCGAGATTCTGGTGAACAACGCCAGCGGATGGGTTGCGGACTCCTTCATCCCGCGTCCGACCGACCGGTTCGGCCGCACGGTGTGCCAAGTCGCAGCTGATACCGCCAGCCGACTCCTCGACGTCGACGGCCGGGCCCCGGCTCTGATGATCGCCGAGTACGCCCAGCGCCATATAG
>CAXSEW010000048.1:0-1103 GCA_964236185.1 uncultured Nakamurella sp.
CGGCCAAGCAGGTGACCACCGGCACCGGGCTCGGGTCGGCCGGCCGGTCGGTGGCGTCCGTCGCGATCGACATCGCGGCCGGCGCACTGCCTGGCACCTCGGACGCGCCGCTGCCTACCCGGCTGGCGAGCACGACTTGTCTGATCATCGGCACCGGTGCCTATGCGCGGGTGGTCGCTGTCGCGTTGAAGGCGCGGGGATGCACCCGGCTGCAGGTGTTCTCGCCCAGTGGACGGGCCGATTCCTTCGCGGCCACCCACACCGCGGAGGTGGTGCCGGCAGCGCAGTTCGCCGATGCCATCGGCAAGGCGGATCTGGTGGTCGCCTGCAGCGGCACCACCGGCGGCGTCCTGGATGTCAGCACGGTGACGGCCGCGCTGGCCGGTCGCGCCCAGTTGTTGCCGGTGGTGGATCTGGCGCTGCGGCCGGACGTCTCGGCCGGTGTGCGCGCTCTGCCCGGCATCCGGGTCATCGATCTGCACACCGTCGCCGACGGCGCGGCACCGGAACACCGCGAGGCGATCGCCGCCGCGCAGGATGTGGTCATCGCAGCGGTGGCGAAGTTCGAGGACGACCAGGCGATCCGCACGCTCGATCCGGCGGTGATCGCTCTGCGCCAACACGTCTCGGTGGCGGTGGAGAAGGAAATGGCGCGCCTGCGGACGAAGTATGACAGCGAGGTCGCGGCCGATATGGAACGGGCCATGCACCGGGTGACCCAGTCGCTCCTGCATACGCCGACCCTGCGCGCCCGGGAGCTGGCCCGGAACGGGGACGGCGCCGGCTATCTGCAGGCGCTGCACACCCTGTTCGGCATCGAACTCCCCGCCGGCTGATCGACGCGCTGCCGATGGCGCCGGTCGTACCGGACCCGAGTGGAGACCCTACGACGCGACCCGGTGACCCGCTCGTGAGCTCGCGCTGCCGGACTCGCGCGGGTCGGGTGCCCGCAGCTCCGCCCAGACCGCGTCGAGGGAGAGGCCGAGTACATCGGCGATCGCAGCGATGGTCGGGAACGAAGGTGTCGCTACCCGGCCCGATTCGATCTTGCGGAGGGTCTCCGGTGACACCCGTGCCTCGATTGCGGTCTGGAGCATGGAACG
>CAXSEW010000048.1:1113-13766 GCA_964236185.1 uncultured Nakamurella sp.
GGCGCGACGCAACAGGGCACCGAGGCGCTGTCCGCGCTCGACCTCGGCGGGAGTGAGCGGCAGTCTGACCATGGCGCCAATGATAGTCCCGGGATAGTATGACCGGGATAGTTATTGGTTTCCTCCGGAAGGCGTTGCATGATCGAGATCCTGAGTGCTCATCAGTTGCCCCTGGCGAGAGAGGCAGGTGCTCTGGTCGCCGACATCCTGCAGGCGCTCAAGAGCCGCAGCGCGGTCGGCACGAACCTGCTCGACATCGACCGGTGGGTACAGGCTCTGATCGTCGAGGCCGGAGCCGTCTCCTGCTACGTCGACTACGCGCCGCCTTTCGGGCGCGGGCCGTTCGGCCACTACATCTGCACGTCGGTCAATGACGCGGTACTTCACGGGATGCCCCACGACTACACGCTTGTCGAGGGGGACCTGCTGTCCCTCGATCTCGCCGTCTCCCTCGGCGGTGTCGTCGCGGACTCTGCCATCAGCTTCCTGGTGGACGATCCGCACTCTGCCCGGAGTGCGGTGAGCACCGCTCTGATAGTTGCCACCGAACGAGCGCTCTCCGCCGGGATCGCCGCTGCCCGCCCCGGGGCTCGCGTCGGCGACATCGCCTCCGCCATCGGCTCGACCCTCTCGGCAGCGGGGTACTCGGTCAATACCGAGTTCGGCGGCCACGGCGTCGGGTCGACGATGCACCAGGACCCGCACATCCCGAACGCGGGACGACCCGGCCGGGGCTACAAGCTGCGCCCCGGCCTGCTGCTGGCGCTGGAGCCGTGGGTGATGGCCGACACCGCCGCGCTGATCACCGACGCCGACGGATGGACCTTGCGCAGTGCCACCGGGTGCCGCACCGCGCACAGTGAACATACGATCGCCGTCACCGACCACGGATGCGAGATCCTCACCCTGCCAAGTTCGGCGCGTTCATGAACCCGGATCCTGGCTCGCTCGGTACTTCCGGCGATGCGGGATCGCCGACGAGGGCCACTACGCCAGGCCGGTGGCGTCGAAGGCGGCCAGGGTCGGCGGGATGGTCGCGCTCGGGCCGACCACGTGCGCGATGGCATCGAGCGTCTTGAGGCCGTCGCCGGTGTTGAAGATGACCGTCTCCGCCTCCGGGTCGAGCATGCCTGCAGTCAACAGCTTCCGCAGCACGACGACCGTGACCCCGCCGGCAGTCTCGGCGAAGATGCCCTCGGTCCGGGCCAGTAGCTGGATGCCTTCGATCACTTCGGCGTCGGACACGTCCTCCACTGCGCCGCCGGTGCGCTTGACGACGTCCAGCACATACGGACCGTCCGCCGGGTTGCCGATGGCCAGCGACTTGGCGATGGTGTCGGGACGTACCGGCTGGACGAAGTCGCGGCCGGCCTTGAAGGCGGTGGACACCGGGGCGCACCCGGTGGCCTGGGCACCGAACACCTTGTACGGCGAGTCCTCGACCAGTCCCAGCGAGACGAGCTCGCTGAAGCCCTTGTCGATCTTCACCAGCTGCGCGCCGGAGGCGATCGGGATGACGACCTGCTCGGGCAGCCGCCAGCCGAGCTGCTCGGCCACTTCGTACCCCAGCGTCTTCGACCCTTCAGCGTAGTAAGGCCGCACGTTGACGTTGACGAACGCCCAGTCCTCCTGCTCACCGGCGATCTCGCCGGCCAGTCGGTTGATGTCGTCGTAGTTGCCCTCGACCGCGATGAGCGTGCCGCCGTAGGCGGCGGTGGTCAGGATCTTCTGCTGCTCGAGATTCGAGGGCACCAACACGACGGACCGGATGCCGGCCCGCGCAGCGGCCGCAGCCACCGCGTTGGCCAGGTTCCCGGTGGACGGACAGGCCAGCACCGTGAAGCCCAGTTCTCGTGCCGCGGCCAGAGCCACGGCGACGACACGGTCCTTGAAGGAGTGCGTCGGATTGCCTGAGTCATCCTTCACCCACAGAGTTTTCATGCCGAGCTCGCGCGCCAGGTTGTCGGCCCGGACCAGCTTGGTGCCGCCAGGGTTGATGTTCGGCGTACCCGCGATACCCGCTGGCACGGGCAGCAGCGGTGCATAGCGCCAGATGTTCTGCGGGCCGGCTTCGATCTGCTCGCGCAGCGCCTCACCGAACGAGGTGAATTCGTACGCCACCTCTAGCGGACCGAAGCACTCGGTACAGGCGTAGAACGGCCCGAGCGGAACGCGATTGCCGCACTCGCGGCAGGACAGCGCAACAGCCGGACCGAGATCGACGGTGGAGGCAGATGCTGAGGGGGGGCCGGAGGCAGGAATGGACGTGCTGACAGTGCTGGTCATGACGAGGCCTTTCGTCTCATCTTTCCCGCCGTAGCGGGACGGACGGGGCACCTGCTGACGACCGGCCTCGATGTCGGAGGCTGTGCCTCTACAACGAGAAAGAGATCATCATCAGTGGTTGCCGGGGCTTCATCGGGCCGTATCCCTCTGCCCCTCTGGATGAGGTGTGCGATTCAGTTGTCCGGTCAGGTTACCTCATGCCGCCGGCGCGGCCGTGCAACGATGCGATCAGCCGGCGATGGTCACCTTGTAGATGGTCACCGGTGTGGCCGGTGCTCCGTCGCTGCCGCCGCCCTCGACGCCGGCCGCCGCGATGGTGGTCAACACCGTCAATCCGCCGGTGATCTTGCCGAAAACGGTGTAATCGGGAGGTAGTTCCGAATCCGCATACACCAGGAAGAACTGCGAGCCGTTGGTGTCCGGGCCGGCGTTGGCCATGGCGACGGTACCGGCGCGGTAGGTCATCGACGGGTTCGTCTCGTCGGCGAACCGGTACCCGGGCCCTCCGCCACCCGTGCCGGACGGATCCCCGCACTGCAGCACCGCCAGGCTTCCGGTGGTGAGCCGGTGGCACCGGGTGCCGTCGAAGTAACCGGACTGGGCGAGGTGGACGAAACTGCCGACGGTGCAGGGAGTCGCGGACCGGTCGAGGCCGATGGTGACGCTGCCGCCCGACAGTGCCATGGTGGCCGTGACCGACCCGGTCGTGGGTTCCGCCGCCGGGGGCGGCGTGGCGGGTTTGGCTGCCGCGCCGTCCGACGGATAGGCACACGTCTTCGGTCCCGCTACTGCGGAGCCCGAACCTGTGGCAGCGCTGGTGGGCTCGGTGCTGGAGCCGGTGCTGCCGGCGCTCTGCGCGGGACTGGAGGCGCACGACATCAGCGCCAGGACGGCGCAGCAGACCAGTACCAGCAGACGGATCGAACGCATGGAACTCCTTCGGGGCGGTGCCAACCATTTCGGCGGCGTCCCGCCAGCCTAATGACGACGATGCAACGCGACGGTGTCGGTCGGTGCTGCGAGGATGGCCGGGTGGCTACCTCCCGCTCGTCCGCCGGCGCTTCTGATGCGCTCGTCCTGGTACTGGGTGAGGAGGAGTTGCTCGTCGACCGGGCCGTTGCCGGTGCTGTCCGGGCCGCGCGGAAGCAGGACCCGGAGGTGGAACGCCGCGAGTCGCCGGCCGGCGGGCTGAGCCCGATGGAGTTCGCCGACCTGGTGGCGCCCAGCCTGTTCGCCGAACCCAGGGTCGTCGTCGTCCGGCAGGCGCAGGAGTCGTCGAAGGAGCTTGTGGCCGCCATCACCCAGTACGCCGGAGACCCGGTGGAGGGGGTGATGCTGGTGGTCCAGCACAGCGGGGCTGCCCGCAACAAGGCTCTCGCCGATGCGGTGCGCAAGGCCGGCGCCGCGGTGATGACGTGCAGCAAGTTGACCCGGCCGGCCGAGCGCATCGATTTCGTCCGCCACGAAATCCGTGCCGCCCGCGGCACCACCACACCGGAAGCTGTTGCCGCGCTGGTCGAGGCGGTGGGTTCGGACCTGCGGGAATTGGCAGCGGCGGCCAGCCAGCTGGTGGCCGACACCGGGGGACTGGTGGACGAGTCCGCGGTCCGCAGGTACCACCACGGCAAGGCGGAGACCAACGGGTTCGCGATCGCCGATCTGGCGATGGCCGGGGACGTCCCGGGCTCGCTGGAGGCGCTGCGGTGGGCCACGGCGATGGGCTATCCGATGGTGCTGGTCGCCGATGCGTTGGCCGACGGCGTCCGGACGGCGGCCAAGGTGCACGGTGCCCGGGCGGGCAGCAGCTACTCGCTGGCCGCCGAACTCGGAATGCCTCCCTGGAAGATCGACAAGGCCCGGACGGTGGCCCGCCAGTGGGCGGAGGCCGGGCTGTCGCGGGCGATGGCCGTGGTTGCCGATCTGAACGGCGATGTCAAGGGTCAGGCCGTCGATGCGGACTACGCGGTGGAAAAGGCGATCCTGGACTTGTATGCGGCGCGGCGGCTCAGGTAATGGCCCCGGATCCCGCGGTCGACCGGGCTCGCGCTTCGAGCAGGTCCGACGCAGACGCCAAAAAGGGCGGTGCCCACAAGTGGCACCGCCCTGGCCATCAGCAGGTCAGAGTGCGTTGACCTGCTGCGCGAGTGCCGACTTGCGGTTGGCTGCCTGGTTGGCGTGGATGACACCCTTCGAGGCGGCCTTGTCCAGGCTGCGGGTCGCGGCGACCAGTTCGGTCTGCGCGGCGGCTTTGTCGCCAGAAGCGGCGGCGGCCTTGACCCGACGGATGGAGGTCTTGAGCGCCGACTTGACGGACTTGTTCCGCAGCCGGGCCTGCTCGTTGGTGCGGATGCGCTTGATCTGGGACTTGATGTTGGCCACGCCGGATTGCCTTCGTTTCGTCTCTAGGGTGTGCGTACTTCAGGTGAGTACGGGGGTGCGGCCGGACCGGACGCACACAGGCGACCAGATTAGCAGTCCGCAGTGCCCGGGCCGAAATCGTCGCGTCGTCCTCTGCGGCATCGCGGCTGTTCTCGAGGGTGGGGCCGTTCTCAACAGGTGAGGGCGGAGTCCGGCGGCCGCCCGTCGGTATCCAGTGCGGCCACGGCCCAATCGATGACCCCGCGCACTCCCGGCAGTCCGATGTGGTCGGTGACCAGTGCGGGGCACACCTTCTCGACCACCACCGAACGCACCCGGTCGGCCGGGCCACTTGGTACCTGCGAGCTGACCGGGGTGACCACGATGTCCGAGCTGCTGGAGATCTCGGCGTACCGCACCGAGCCGTCCAGATCACCGCCGCTGCGCAGCCGCTGCAGCAACGGCGAGTCCGCCACCTGGTCGGCGCAGGCAGGGCACAGCGACGCGGGAAGGGACGCGGCGGCGCGAGCGCTGGTGCCGTTCCACGACGGAGCGATGAGCACGGCGGTGGACACCTTGTCCGCCAGGCCGTTGAGCCGCAAGGCCGTGCGCAACACCAACCCGCCCTGCGAGTAGGCGATGACGTCGACGGAGCTCGCGCCGGTGTCGGCCAGCACGGCGGTCATCAGTGCGGCAGCCTGACCGGCTGACGACGTCACCGCCGCAACGCCGCCGTCGCCGTAGTTCACGCCGTAGACGCAGCGGCCAGCGGCGAGCACCGCCGGAACCAGTGCAGAGAAGTTCGAGCGCACGGTCGAGAACGAGCCGTGCAGCAGCACCACCGGGCGGTGCGACGACCGGCAGCCGGGCACATTGACCCCGGCGACGTCGACCGCCGGCAGGGCGACGACGGAAGGTGTGGTGGTTGCGAGGCTCGGTGAGGTGGCGACCGGCGGCGTGGTGGCGGGGCTCGGCGACGTGGCGATGGGTGACGACGACACCGGCGGCGCCGATTCTTGCGCCGCCGGGGACGGAGCTGCCGACGTCTGCGGGGTCGAGATCACCACTGCCGACGCCGAAGTTGACGACTCCGGCATGGCCGGCGGGGAGCTGGACGGCAATGAGGCCGTTGCCGGCGACAGGGTGAGCACGGGGTCCGTGGCCGCACCGGCGCTGCTCGCCGGTGCGGTGCTCGCCGGTGCGGTGCTGGACGGTGCGCTGCTCGCCGGTGCGGTGCTGGACGGTGCGGTGCTGGACGGTGCAGTGGTCGGTGTTGGGGTGGTTGATGTTGCCGTGGTCGATGTTGCCGTGGTCGACGTGCAGCCGGCAGCCAGCACGACCAGCACGACCAGCACGTTGCAGGCCACCACCACGAACCGACTACGCATCGACACCCCCGCCATGGTCACCACGGTAAGCCGCCGCCGGGCACGATGGACCCATGACCACCGATCGCCCGACGGCCCGCACCGGCTTCCTGATCGCGCTGCTGGGCGGGTCCGGCGTGCTGCACTTCGTGCGGCCGGCGCCGTTCGTCGCCATCGTCCCGAGGTCCCTGCCGGCGCCACTGCAGCTGGTCTACGCCAGTGGTGTGGTGGAACTGCTCGGCGCCGGCCTGCTGTCCGTGCCGCGAACCCGACGCATCGGCGGGGCAATCAGCGCGGCGCTGCTGGTCGCGGTGTTTCCGGCCAACGTGTCGATGGCGCTCACTGCGCGCCGTCGACCGCCGCTCTACCGGCTGATGGCCTGGGCGCGGCTGCCGCTGCAGATCCCACTGGTGAGCTGGGCGTGGCGGGCCGGTCGCTAGTCGGTGAGCGGTAGGACCTGTGATCGAACGCCGGACAGGAACAGGTTGAGCCCGTCGCGGTAGTAGACGGCGGCATCGTCGCAGTTCACCAGCGCCGCAGCGCACTCCACCAGGTACGGAAAGCGGTCCCGCGGGAGGCCGTTGAGCGCGTGTTCCTTGGCGCGCAACATCTCGCACCGGTCCTCCGCGGGTGCATGGCGTTCAACCCCGGGTTCGGCGGACACCAGCATCATCATCGTCTGCAGTGAGCTACGGGCGATGTCGGCGCTGGCCTGCACGGACAGTCCGGCCTCCCGTAGCAGCGTCAGGGCGCGTTCGGTCAGGTCCCGTCCGGCGTCGCAGTAGAGCACCCGCCGACCGGCCAGTTCGACGGTGCCGGGATGGGCGCGCAGCGCATCGAGCAACGCGAGCAACAGTCCGCGGTACTGCTCCGACCACTCGCGGTCGTCCACCGCCGGCAGCTGGACTGCCGCCAACGCCGCGTCGCCCAGTGCGTCCAGCAGCTCGTCCTTGCTCTTCACGTGCCAGTACAGAGCCATCGGCGTGACGCCGAAGTGCTGCGCAAGCCGGCGGATGGTCAGCGTGTCCAGCCCGTCGGCGTCGGCCATGGTCAGTGCCACCCCGACGACCGCCTCGCGGGTGAGTTCGGCGGAACGGAGTGAAGTCGAGGGCGGCATGTTGACAACTATACGTTGTAGAGGGTAGCTATACGTCATACATGTACAACGTATAGGACCGAACCGCCTCTAGGAGATGCGATGCCCCGATCCCGTTCCACCCTCACCCTGCTGGCCGTCGCCCTTGCGACCTTCATGACCTACCTCGACAACAACATCGTCAACGTGGCCATGCCGGCCATCGAGCGCGACCTGCACCTGACCATCTCCGGATTGGAATGGGTGGTCAGCGCCTACATCCTGGTCTTCGCCAGCCTGCTGCTCGCCGGCGGTCGACTGGCAGATGTGTTCGGCCGCAAGCGGTTGTTCACGATCGGCCTCGGCATCTTCACGGTGGCGTCGCTGACGGCCGGATTGGCCGGCACGGCCGCCGAGTTGGTCACCAGCCGAGCGGTGCAGGGGTTGGGCGCGGCCCTGGTCACTCCGACCACGCTGGCGATCATCTCGGCGACATTCACCGATACCCGTCAACGTGCGGCAGCGGTGGGCATCTGGAGCGGTGTTGGGGCGTTGGCGCTGGCGGTCGGGCCGCTGCTGGGTGGCCTGCTCAGCCAGCACGCCAGCTGGCAGTGGATCTTCTTCATCAACGTGCCGATCGGCGTGGCAACGCTGGTGCTCGGGTGGCGGGTGATCGCCGAATCGAAGATCGAAAGCGGCCCGCGGCGGCTGGACGTACCCGGCGTGCTGACCTCGGCGGTCGCCCTACTGGCCCTCACCTACGGCTTGATCGAGGGCCAGAGTCACGGCTGGACATCACTTTTCATCCTCTCCTGCTTCGCAGTCGCGCTCGTCTTGGGCATCACCTTCGTCGCTGTCGAACTGCGCAGTCGGCAGCCCATGGTGGCGTTGGCACTGTTCCGCGAACGAGTCTTCAGCGGCGGTCTGGTGGCACTCATGATGTGGGCCTTCGGACTGTTCGGCATCTACTTCTTCACCTCGCTCTACCTGCAGAACGTGCTCGGCTTCTCGCCGACCAAGGCCGGTTTGGCGTTCCTGCCGATGGCGCTGCTGATGGCGGCCGGAGCCGTTGTCTCGGAACGGGTCACCCACCGCATCGGCGCTGCCCGGGTGGTCGGATTCGCCATGACGCTGATGGCCGCCGGCATCGCGTCGGTCAGCCTGCTGTCGGCGGACGCGACCTTCGTGGACCTGATGCCCGGGTTCGCCGTCATCGGCATCGGCGGCGGCCTGACGGTACCGCTCACCGCTGCCGTGCTGGACGCAATGCCGCGCGAGGAGGCAGGCGTCGCCTCCGGCATCTTCAATGCGGCCCGGGAGATCTCCGGGCTGCTCGGCATCACCGTGATCGGTGCGATTCTGGCCGCGCGGCAATCCGGGTTGCTCGCCGGCGGATCGACTCCGGTGGATGCATTCCTGGGCGGTTACCGCACCGGCATCCTGGTCGCTGCCGCCCTGGTGCTCGCCGGGGCCGTTGCCGCCCTGGTCGGCCTGCGGGCCTCGGCCGGTTCGTCCGGACTGCGGCCCCGCGGAGGCGCGCAGCGGGAGTTCGACCAGATCGCCGGCTAGGCCGACGATGGGGCCCCGTCATCCGCCACCAGGCCGGCCGCGACTCCGGCCTGGTGATAGGCGCGGGCCAGGCTGTCCACTGTCTCGTGCGCGTTCAGGCCGCTGGGATTGGGCAGCACCCAGCACTGGGCGCCTGCCAGCCCGCCCGGTTGTCGACCCACCGCAACCGCTTTGTCCCGGAAACCCAGTCGGTAGGCGGTCACGCCGAGCACGGCGACGACCGGCGGTCGGATCCGCTCGACGAGTGCCCGGAGTCGCGCGGCCCCCTCGACCAGCTCGCCCGGTTCCAACTCGTCCGCCCGGGCGCTGGCCCGGCGGACCAGGTTGGTGATACCGATACCTCGGTCCAGCAGGTGATCCCGGTCCTGCGGCAGGTATCCGGCGGAGGCATCGATGTCTCGCTCGATCAGCCCGGCACGGAACAGCGCGGGATAGAACCTATTACCGCGCCGCGCGAAATGGGCCTGCACCGCGGCCGTCCACAGTCCGGGATTGATACCGACGAATAGCAAGCGGACGTCGGGGCCGAGCAGGTCCGGAACTACTGCACCGTTGAACGTTTCGAGCTCGGCGCGGGTGAATCGAGGCCCTGGCAACGGGTTCAGCCGGCGGTCAGGGCCGCGGAGAGCAGCTGGGGGAGATCGGCAGCGGCGGCGGCCCGGGACCCGGACTGCACCAGGTAGCCGTCGACCAGCAGTTCGGCGATGGCGGGCCAGTCGACGGGGCCAACGTCGAGCCAGCTGCCGATCCAGCCGTTCGGGCCGACATAGGGCGGGACGAAGTAGCGGGAGCCGTCGGCCGCAACCCATTCCGCCTGCGCTCCGGGTGAGGCCTTGACCCACAGCTCCGTGCGGCCGTTGCCGTGGTGGTCGTGCATCACCATGCCGAACGTCTTACCGCGGACCTGGTAGGCAAGGGAGCCGTGCGCCGGCTTCACCGACGTATCCGGGAGCGCCAGGCTCATCCGCCCGACCCGCCGCATCGGCTCGGGGAGGTCGGCGATCGGGTCGGTCACGGGAGCCATCACGGGTCAATCACGGGGTTTTTCTCGGGGTCTGTGACACGGATGTCATCGTGGAACCACCGTTCCGACAAGGGTTGTGGAGTCGTACGAGTACACCTCGCGACCTTCGATGTAGACCGAGACGGCACGCTGCATCACATCCAGTGGGTTGCCGGTCCACAACACCAGATCCGCATCCTTGCCGACCTCCAGCGAGCCGATGCGGTCGGCCACGCCCATCACCTTGGCGGGGTTGATGGTGATCGACCGGAGTGCCGTGACCGGGTCCAGACCTTCCTTGACGGCGAGCGCCGCCTGGTAGATCAGGAAGTTGATCGGCACGACGGGATGGTCGGTGATGATCGAGATCTCCACCCCCGCCTTGGCCAGCCGGCCGGGGTTCGCCAGCGACCGGTTGCGCAGCTCCACCTTGGAGCGGCTGGTGAACAGCGGCCCGATCAGCACCGGAATACCCTTGGCCGCCAGCAGATCGGCAACCAGGTGCGCTTCGGTGCCGTGGTCGATGACCAGCTCGTAGCCGAATTCCTCGGCGATCCGCAGTGCGGTGGCGATGTCGTCGGCGCGGTGGCAGTGCTGCCGCCAAGGGATCTCCCGGCGTAGCACCGCCGCGATCCCCTCCATCTTGAGATCTCTTGCAGGCGCTGCCTTGTCGGGCTCGGCATGGGCCTGCTTGTCCAGATAGTTCTGACCGTCGACGAAGGCACCACGCAGCACGGCGGCCACGCCGAGACGGGTGGCCGGCGTCTGCTTCTTCTCGCCGTAGACCCGCTTCGGGTTCTCGCCGAGCGCCGATTTCATGCCCGACGGCGACCGCAGCACCATCTCGTCCACGGTCCGGCCGTGGGTGTGCAGGGCGACGCAGAGCCCGCCGATCGGGTTGCCCGAGCCCGGGTTGACATTGACCGAGGTGACCCCGCCGGCCAGGGCGTCGTCGAACCCGAGCTCGGCCGGGTTGATGGCGTCGATCGCCCGGACGTGCGCCGTCACCGGGTCCGTCAGCTCGTTCGAGTCGTTCCCCGACCAGCCCTCACCCTCCTCGTGGACGCCGAGGTGGGTGTGTGCGTCGACGAATCCCGGCAGTAGCCAGCGGCCGGCGGCGTCCACCACCTGAGCGTCGTCGGGGACAGCCACATCGACGCCGAGGGCGGAGATGAGGCCGTCTACCAGCAGCACGGTGCCGTCGAACGGCTCGCCCTCGATCGGGACGACGTGGGCATTGACGAACGCAAGCTGGGCAGTCATGAGGAAGAAAGGTACTCCCGGCCGACCGTGGGACACTGAGGTGGCCCATCAGCATCCGCAGCGTCCCGGCGGTCGCCGGTACCACCAGCCGTCACCCAGCAGAAGTACCACGCCGCCATAGCAGAAAGACCCTCGTGACCCAGGCTTCGCACGCGCACCGCACCACGTTCACGCCGCCGGAGTTGATCCGCAACTTCTCGATCATCGCGCACATCGACCACGGCAAATCGACGTTGGCCGACCGGATGTTGCAGCTCACCGGTGTGGTCGACGGTCGCCAGATGCGCGCGCAGTACCTGGACCGGATGGACATCGAGCGCGAGCGTGGCATCACCATCAAGTCGCAGAGCATTCGGTTGCCCTGGGCCGTCGATCTGGCCGACGGCACCACCCAGGACCACGTGCTGCACCTGATCGACACGCCCGGGCACGTCGACTTCACCTACGAGGTGTCCCGTTCGCTGGCTGCCTGCGAGGGCGCCGTGCTGCTGGTCGACGCAGCGCAGGGTATCGAGGCGCAGACCCTCGCCAACCTCTACCTCGCGCTGGAGAACGACCTCACCGTCATCCCGGTGCTCAACAAGATCGACCTACCGGCGGCGCAGCCCGAGCGGTACGCCGAGGAGATCGCGCACATCCTCGGCGGATCACCGGAGGACGTGCTGCGGGTGTCGGGCAAGACCGGCGCCGGGGTCAAGGAACTGCTCGACAAGGTGGTCGCCCAGGTCCCCGCCCCTGTGGGAGACCCCCACGGTCCTGCCAGAGCGATGATCTTCGACTCTGTCTACGACATCTACCGCGGCGTGATCACCTACATCAGGGTGATCGACGGCCAGATCAGCCCCCGCGAACGCATCCAGATGATGTCCACCCGGGCGACCCACGAGCTGCTCGAGGTCGGCATCATCTCGCCCGAACCCATCCCGACCCGGGGCCTGGGAGTCGGCGAGGTCGGCTATCTGATCACCGGCGTCAAGGATGTGCGGCTGTCCAAGGTCGGCGACACGGTGACGTCCGCGCTGCGCGGCGCCACCGAGGCGCTCGGCGGCTACCGCGATCCGCGACCGATGGTCTACTCCGGGCTGTACCCGCTGGACGGCTCGGACTACCCGCTGCTGCGGGACGCGCTGGACAAGCTGCGGCTCAACGACGCCGCGCTGACCTACGAGCCGGAATCCTCCGCAGCGCTCGGATTCGGTTACCGCTGCGGCTATCTCGGTCTGCTGCACCTGGAGATCACCCGGGACCGCTTGGAACGCGAATTCGGGCTCGACCTGATTTCGACCGCGCCCAACGTCGTGTATCAGGTCACCATGGAGGACAAGTCCGAGGTGGTGGTGACCAATCCGAGTGACTGGCCGGAGGGCAAGATCTCCGAGACGGTCGAACCGATCGTCAAGTGCAGCATCATCACCCCGAGCGAGTACATCGGCTCGATCATGGAGCTGTGCCAGGGCCGACGAGGTGTGTTGGGCGGCATGGACTATCTGTCCGAGTCGCGGGTCGAGTTGCGCTACACCATGCCGCTCGGCGAGATCATCTTCGACTTCTTCGATGCCCTCAAATCCCGCACCCGCGGTTATGCCTCGCTCGACTACGAGGAGATCGGCATGCAGCCGGCCGACCTGGTCAAGGTCGACATCCTGCTGCACGGCGAAGCGGTGGACGCCTTCTCGGCGATCCTGCACCGGGACTCGGCCTACTCCTACGGCGTCACGATGACGGCGAAGCT